>NZ_JAMYOX010000018.1:0-121451 GCF_040320025.1 Mesorhizobium sp. M0808 | reverse complement strand
TGTTAAAAACAAAACACTTTTTATCTTCCTCCGGGCGGTCAAAACAATCATTATATACCCCAAATCAGTCGCGGCCCCCCCTTATCGCGCCCCCCCGGCAAACGTTCCATCTTACCGCTTGCGCAAATCTGCTTGCGCCAGGTCGAGCGCCGTGGCGATGCGGTCGCAGGCCATGTCGATCGTCTCGCGCGTCCAGATCAGCGGCGGCGACAGGATCATCGTGTCGCCGGTAGCGCGCAGCATCATGCCCTGGACAATCGCGTGGTCGCGAACCATCACCGCCGCGCTGCCGGCCGGCAGGAAGCGCTCCTTGGTCACCTTGTCCTTGACGATCTCGATCGCCCCCATCAGCCCGAACGAGCGCACCTCGCCGACCAGATCGTGCCCACCGAGACGTTCCTGCAGGGCCCTGGCGAAGTAAGGCCCGGTGTCGTTCCTCACGCGCTCGACCAGGCCTTCGCGCTCGATGATCTCGAGGTTCTTCAGCGCCACCGCGCAGGCCACCGGATGCCCGGCATAGGTGTAGCCGTGATAGAATTCGCCGCCCTTTTCGACCAGCGTCGCCGCGATGCGGTCGCCGACCAGCAGCGCCGACAGCGGCTGATAGCCAGAGGTCAGCGCCTTGGCCGTGGTGATGGTGTCGGGCTCGACATCGAAGGCTTGTGCGGCGAACCACTCGCCTGTGCGGCCATATCCGGTGATGACCTCGTCCAGCATCAGCAGGACATCGTATTTGCGGCAGATGCGCTGCACCTCCGGCCAATAGCTCATCGGCGGGATCTTCACCCCGCCTGCCCCCATCACCGGCTCGCCGATGAAGGCGGCCACCTTGTCGGCGCCGGCTTCGAGGATCGCGTCCTCGACCGCTTTTGCCGCGCGCAGGCCGAAATCATGGTCGCTTTCGCCGGGCAGTGCGAGCTCATAGGCATAGGGCATCATCACATGGACGATGTTGGGCACGGCGCCGCCGAGCTGCTTGTGCATCAAATCCATGCCGCCGAGCGAGGCGCCGGCGATGGTCGAGCCGTGGTAGCCCATCTTGCGTGAGATGATGCGGTTCTTCTCGGGCCTGCCTTCCAGCACCCAATAGTGACGGACCAGGCGCAGCGCCGTGTCGTTGGCCTCCGAACCGGACGAGCCGTAGAACACCTGGTTGATGTGCCTTGGCGCGATCTCCGCCAGCTTTTTCGACAGCAGAACCGGCGTCGGCGTCGAGCATTTGAAGAAAGAGTTGTAGTAGGGCAATTCCTTCATCTGGGCGTAGGCGGCGTCGGCCAGCTCGTCGCGGCCATAGCCGACATTGACGCACCACAGCCCAGCCATGCCGTCGAGGATTTCCGTCCCTTCGGCATCATAGATGAACGGCCCGTTGGCGTGGGTGATGATGCGCGAGCCGGTCTCGCGCATCTCTTTGTGGTCGGTGAACGGATGAAGGTGATGCGCGGCATCGATCTGCTGAAGCTGCTTCAGCGAATAATTCTGGTAGGTCATGTCTGGTCTTTCCTCTTGAACCAATCCGGCAGCTTTCGCGCCGGGGCGGATTCGTCAGAGGACAGCGGGCGGCGAATAGCCGATGCGAGCGCAGAGCCGCAACAGCTCGGCGCGTAGCGTGCGCGACGACGGCGTCACCGCCACCCCAAATGCGCAACCCGATTTCGCCAGCCGAGCCATGCATGCACCTTAGGCTGCCTCGAGCCCTCAGTTCAAGCCGTGCCGGTCAAGCGACGCCGGTCAATTGGTGCCAGTCAGGGCCCGCTGCAGGAAGACGTACTTCATCGCCGCCTGTGCGGCCTGCGGCCGCCGGTCGCCGCGTCCGCCATGGCCGCCCTCGGTCTCCTCGAAGAACAGCGTCTTGCCGTGGCCGGCCGCCTGCAGCCGTGCCGCCATCTTGCGGGCATGCCCGGGATGGACGCGATCGTCGGCGGTCGAGGTCGTCAGCAACACCGGCGGATAGGCTGCATCCGTGTCTACATGCTGATAGGGCGAATAGGCGGCGAGCCAGGCTGCCTCTTCCGGCTTCGCCGGATCGCCATACTCGGCCATCCATGACGCGCCGGGCGGCAGCTCGGTGTAGCGCAGCATATCGAGCAGCGGCACGTCGATGATCACTGCACCGAACAATTCCGGGTGCTGGGTCAGCGAGACGCCGGTCAGCAAGCCACCATTCGATCCGCCCTGGATGCCCAGTGTGGCGGGCGTAGCGATGCCGCGTTTGACCAGATCTTGCGCGACGGCAGCGAAATCGTCGAAGGCATTCTGGCGATTGGCCTTGAGCGCCGCCTGGTGCCAGTTCGGGCCGAACTCGCCGCCGCCGCGGATGTTGGCCTGCACATAGGCATTGCCCTTCTCCAGCCACAGCCTGCCGCGTACGCCGGCATAGCCGGGCAGCAGCGGCACTTCGAAGCCGCCATAGCCGTAAAGCAATGTCGGCACGGGTCCATGCAAGTCGCGCCTCCTGACGACGAAGTACGGGATCATCGTGCCATCCTTCGAGCGCGCCTCGAACTGTTCGGAGAGCAGGGACGACGCGTCGAAACGCGCCGGCTGCGACTTCACCGTTGCCAGCCCCGCGGCGTTGTCGTCCGACCAGATGATCGAGCTCGGCGTCAGGAAATCGGTGAAGGAGAAGGAGACGCTGGAACCGAAATGCTCGGCATGGCTGATGCCGACATTGCCGTTTTCGGGCAACGCCACGGGCTTGAACTCCCAGCCGCTGTCGCTGCGCTTGCCGGCGACGACCTTGCCGCGCACATTGTCCATCAAATTGATGAACAGCCGGTCCTGCGTGCGGGCAATGCCGGCGATCGAGACGCGGTGCGCCGGCTCGAGCACGGTATCGAGGGATCCGAATAGCCCGGTTTCGATCCAGCGCTCGAAATCGAGTGAATAGAGTCCGTCGGGCTTACACAGCGTGCCGTCCGGCGCAGTCCACGGGGTACGCACGCCAAAGACGAGCTGGCCTTTGAACAGCGCCGTATCGGTGACGTCGTCCGGCAACGGGATGCGCCTGTTTCCGCCGGAAGGCAGCCGCAGGAAGCTGTGCGAGGCGAAGAAGTCGATGGTCCGGGCGAGGAAGACATGACGCTTGTCGCCGTCGAATTCGACGGACCCGCCGGCGGCAAGATCCTGCTTCAGCGCCTCGAAGATCGGCATCGCCGCTTCCAGTGGCGTGCCGCGCCGCCAAAGCTTGACCACGCGCGGATAACCGGACTGGGTCTTGTCGTCCTCCTCGAAGGCGGCGGAAACGATAACCGTGTCCTCGTCCAGCCAGCTAAAGCTCGATTTCGAGGCAGGAGCGCGAAAGCCGCCATCGACGAACGATCTGCTTTCGATATCGAATTCGCGCATCTCGCTGGCATCGCCGCCATCCGGCGACAGGTTGAGCAGGCAGCGGCTGAAGTCGGGGTAGAGCCGGCTGGCGCCGCTGAACACCCATTTCACCCCCTCTTTCGCCGCCAGACTGTCGAAGTCGATGATCGTCTGCCATTCCGGCTTGTCGGTCTTGTAGGAGGCGACGGTGGTGCGCCGCCAGAGGCCGAGTACGTTCGTCCGGTCCTGCCAGAAATTATAGACATAGCCGTTGATAGCGGCCCCGACGGCGATGTTATCCTCGGCTGTCATCAGGTCGAGCGCCGTCTCGAACGACGTCTGATAGGACGGATCACCCTGCAGCTCCCCGACCGTAACTGCATTTTGGTGATGCACCCAGTCGAGCGCCTGCTTGCCCCTCCTGTCCTCAAGCCAGAGAAACGGGTCTTCGGCCGCCGAACCCGGCTGGCCCTTGGTATTCGATTTGGTCATGAGGTCTCCGGTTGAGTCGGGTGGCGACATAGCCAAGATCGACATGGGGCCGCTTACATTCAAGCCATTCGTCAGAAACGGCGGCTTTCTGGCATTCACACCATCCGTCTTCGAATGACCGTTACAACTGCCAGCGCCAGGCAAATGGCACCGAGCGTCATTGGCAGGCCGCCGGCGCCAACAACATCCATGGCGCTGCCCGCCAGCGGCGGCACGGCGATGCCGCCGACGCCCCACATCAGCGAGAAGGCGGCGTTGCCGGCGACCAGTGCCGAGCCGGTGAACCGCTCGCCGAGTTCAATGATCGACATCGTGTAAATGCCGTAGGAAACCGCGCCCCAGATGAAGACGCACGGCCAGATCAGCGGCGTCTCGATGAGAACCGGCAACAGAACGCATCCCAGCACCGTCATCGAAACACAGATGAACCGCACCAGCCGCGCCGTCAGTCGTTCCGCCAGCAGGCCGAGCGGCACCTGCATAGCGATGTTGCCGGCGATCATCACCGACAGCAGCGCCGACATGCGCGCTTCGGCGATGCCGTAATGCGTTCCATAGACCGGCAGCAAGGCGAGCACCGCCTGTTCGAAACCGGCGGCCACGATCACCGCCGATAACAGCAGCCACGCCTGCGGCACGAACCCCAGCACCGAAACGCGGTGCCCGCTCTCGTCGACCTTGGGCAGCCGTGCCAGCACCGAGGCGAGGCAGGCGCCGCAAAACAGGAATGCGGCGATGCCGACCAGAAACGGCGGCCATCCCTCGGTGCCGACCGCAAGCAGGCACAGCGGCCCCGCCGCAAAGCCCGCCGAAATGATCGTCGAATAGATGCCCATGACGCGGCCGCGGCGTGCCGGCGGCGCCAGTGCGATCACCCAGACTTCGCTCAGCACGTAGAGCGGGTTGGTGACGGCGCCGATCAAAAAGCGCAGCGGAAACCACAGATAGACACTTTGCGTCCAGCCGATCAGCGCCAGCACCAGCGCGGAAAGTGCCGCGCAAGTAAGCGCGGTGCGCCCTGCCCCGAAACGCCGCGCCAGCGCCGGAACCAGCGGCGACGAGACGATGAAGCCGATCGGCGTCATTGCCGCCGATAGGCCGATCATGGCCGGCGAGACGCCCTGGCGCTGCAGGATGAAGCTCAACAGCGGATAGCTCAGCCCTTGCGCGATGGCGAACACCGAGACGGTGGCGATCACGCCGGTGATCGCCGCCCATTGCACTGTCTCGCCGCTGTCCTGTTCCGCCCGGTCCATGATGCAGGACTAGCGTTTCGCTTTCATCGCGGTAAGCACCGGCAACGAAAACCGCTTGCGCCAGCCGGAAGAGATAAGAGCCTGACGATCCCTCCGGCTGCCCTTCAGGCATGTCGCTTCCCTCGTCCTAGTGGTCGCCGCCTCCGCAATGGCTGGTCGGCCGGCAGTCCATTATGCCGCCGCATTGCCGCAGCGTACGAGGACTATCATGACCGCCGCCCTTCAGCCCGCCGAACCCGCATTGGCAAACGACCGCGCCCGTCGCGGCGGCCGCGCGGGAAAGCGTGCCGGCGGATCGGCGGCGTTCGAGCAGCCGCCGTTTCGGCAGTTGAAGAACCCGCTGGCGCCGACCCGGCTGGTTTCCGACGACGAGCTGGAATCTATCCACCTCGCCTCTCTGCGCGTGCTGCGGGAAATCGGCGTCGACGTGCTGCATGACGAAGCCCGGCGCATTATGAAGGCGCATGGCGCCGATGTCCGCGAAGGCAGCGAGCGGGTGCGCTTCGACAGTGACATGATCCTGGAACTGGTTGCGCACTGCCCGCCGGAATTCACCATCCACGCCCGCAACCCGGCGCACAACGTGCGCTTCGGCGGCGATAATCTGATCATCTCGATGATGGCGTCGGCGCCCAATTGCTCCGACGTCGACCGCGGCCGCCGGCCGGGCAACCAGCAGGACTACCGCAACTTCCTCAAGCTTGCGCAGATGCACAACATATTGAACTGCACGGGCGGTTATCCGGTCGAGCCGATCGACATCCATCCGTCCGTCCGCCACCTCGAATGCATCCGTGACCTCGCCACGCTGACCGACAAGATGTTCCACATCTATTCGCTCGGCAAGGAGCGCAACGTCGACGGCATCGAGATCACCAGGATCGCGCGTGGCATCAGCCATGAGCAGTTGCTTTCAGAGCCGTCGGTATTCACCATCATCAACACCAATTCGCCGCTCAAGCTCGACGTGCCGATGATGGAAGGCATCATCCAGATGTCGAGCAAGGGCCAGGTGGTCATCGTGACGCCGTTCACCCTGTCCGGCGCCATGGCGCCGGTGACGATTGCCGGCGCGCTGGTGCAGCAGAATGCCGAGGCGCTGTCCGGCATCGCCTTCGCGCAGATGGTGCGCAAGGGCGCGCCTGTCGGCTATGGCGGCTTCACCTCGAATGTCGACATGAAGTCCGGCGCGCCGGCCTTCGGCACGCCGGAATACATGAAGGCCCAGCTGGTCGGCGGCCAACTCGCCCGCCGCTACAACATCCCCTACCGCACCTCCAACACCTGCGCCGCCAACACGGTCGACGCGCAAGCCGCCTATGAAAGCGTGTTCTCGCTTTGGGGCGCCATCCAGGGCGGCGGCAATCTGATGATGCATGCCGCCGGCTGGCTCGAAGGCGGCCTGCGCTGCTCCTACGAGAAGACCATCCTCGATATAGACCTGTTGCAGATGGTCGCCGAGTTCCTGACGCCGCTCGATCTTTCCGAGGAAGCACTCGGTTTCGACGCCATACAGTCCGTCGGCCCCGGCGGCCATTTCTTCGGCACCCAGCACACGCAGGACCGCTACAAGACCGCGTTCTATGCGCCTATTATCTCGGACTGGCGCAATTTCGAGACTTGGGCGGAGGCCGGGTCGCCGACGGCACTCGAAAAGGCCAATCGCGTCTGGAAGGAACGGCTGGCGTCCTATGAAGAGCCTTACATGGATCCGGCAATCCGGGAGGAGCTCAACGCTTTCGTCGACAAGCGCCGGGCCGAAGGCGGCGCGCCGACCGATTTCTGATCATCTGATGAGTAGTCGACCCCCACTCCGTCTTGATGGCAGGCTGGCCGGAAACATCGCTGTATCCGATCTCCGCTTTGTTTTCGCGCCCCGCTCACTCGATTCAATCTCTTCAAAAACGGATCTATCTTCATGAAATCTCATGCAAAAGCGGTTGTCATCGGCGGCGGGGTCGTTGGCTGCTCGGTGCTCTATCATCTGGCCAAGGCCGGCTGGACCGACATCATGCTGATCGAGCGTTCGGAGCTCACTTCCGGCTCGTCCTGGCATGCGGCGGGCGGCTTCCATACGCTGAACGGCGATCCCAACGTCGCCAAGCTGCAGGCCTATACGGTGCAGCTTTACAAAGAGATCGAGGAGATTTCCGGCCAATCCTGCTCGCTGCACCTGACCGGCGGCGTGATGATGGCCGACACGCCCGAGCGCATGGACTTCTTGCGGCTCGCCCACGCCAAGGGCCGCTATCTCGGCATGGACACCGAACTGATCACGCCGTCCGAAGCCAAGGCGATGTTCCCGCTGATGGACGAGACGAATTTCGTCGGCGCCATGTGGGATCCAGTCGAGGGCCATCTCGACCCTTCCGGCACCACCCATGCGTATGCCAAGGCCGCCAGGAAGCTAGGCGCCGAGATCGTACTGCGCAACCGCGTCGTGGAACTGACGCAGGAGGTCGACGGCACCTGGAACGTCGTCACTGAGCAAGGCACAGTCAAAGCCGAGCATGTGGTCAACTGCGGCGGCCTGTGGGCGCGCGAGATCGGTCGCATGGTCGGCGTCGAACTGCCGGTGCTGGCCATGGAGCACATGTATCTGCTAACCGAGCCGATGCCGGAGGTCGAGGAATTCAACAAGTCGACCGGCCGCGAGATGATTGGCGTGCTCGATTTCAAGGGCGAGATCTATACCCGCCAGGAACGCAACGGCATCCTGCTCGGCACCTATGAAAAGGCCTGCAAGCCGTGGTCGCCGGTCAACACGCCGTGGGATTTCGGCCACGAGCTGCTGCAGCCCGACATCGACCGCATCGCGCCGTCGCTCGAGATCGGCTTCAAGCATTTCCCCGGCATCGAAAAGGCCGGCATCAAGCAGATCATCAACGGCCCCTTCACCTTCGCGCTGGACGGCAACCCGCTGGTCGGCCCGGTGCAGGGCCTGACCAATTTCTGGTGCGCCTGCGCCGTCATGGCCGGCTTCAGCCAGGGCGGCGGCGTCGGCCTGGCGCTGTCGAACTGGATGGTTCATGGCGACCCCGGCTTCGACGTCTGGGGCATGGACGTTGCGCGCTTCGGCGAATGGGCAACGCTGCGGTATACCAACGCAAAGGTCCGCGAAAATTATTCGCGCCGTTTCTCCATCCGCTTTCCCAACGAGGAATTACCGGCGGCAAGACCAGCGCAGACGACCCCGCTTTACGACACCATGCTCGCCAACAACGCCGTCATGGGCGACAGCTGGGGTCTCGAAACCCCGCTCTGGTTCGCGCCGAGAGGCTCGGAGCCGAAGGACGTCGTGTCCTTCCACCGCTCCAATGATTTCCGCCCGATCGGCGAGGAGGTGCGCGCCACCCGCGAGAGGGTCGGCATCACCGAGATCGCCAACTTCGCCAAATACGAAGTCTCCGGGCCAGGGGCCGAGGACTTCCTCAACCGTCTGATGACCAATCGCATGCCGAAGACCGGCCGCATCGTGCTGACGCCCATGCTGAACGAGTTCGGCCGGCTGATCGGCGACTTCACCATCGCCAAGGCGGGCCCAAGGGGTGGGGAAGAACGCTTCATGATCTGGGGTTCTTCGGCAGCGCAAAAATACCACATGCGCTGGTTCGAGAAGCATCTGCCAAAGGATGGAAGCATCCGCATCCACCGCTTCGACCAGACGCTGGTCGGGTTGTCGATCGCCGGGCCGAAATCCCGCGACCTGCTGCAGAAACTGGTCGATGTCGACATCTCGACCAAGGCCTTCCGCTTCATGGATTTCCGCGAGATGGCGGTCGGCGGCGCGCCTTGCATGGTCAATCGCATCACCTACACCGGCGACCTCGGCTACGAGATCTGGATGGCGCCTGCCTACCAGCGCCTGGTCTACAAGGCAATCAAGGAGGCTGGCGAAGAGTTTGGGCTTGTCGATTTCGGCATGCGGGCTTTGCTCTCTATGCGCCTTGAGAAGAACTTCCCGACCTGGTTCCGCGAGTTACGTCCGATCTACGGACCGTTCGAAGGCTCGATGGACCGCTTCATCAAGCTAGAGAAGAACGACTTCATCGGCCGGGAAGCAGCGGCCAAGGAACAGGCAGAAGGGCCGAAACTGCGCCGTGTCTCCTTCATCGTCGATGCCGCAGATGCAGACGTCATGGGCGACGAGCCGATCTGGGCCAAGGTCGGCGGCAAGGATTACGGCACCGTGGAAAAGCCGCATGGCTATGGCGCGCCGCGCTTCGACGCGGGCGGCAAGGAAGTGCGCGGCTCGAACGCCGCCGAAGGAGGCGCGTCTGCCGTGCGCGGCATTGTCGACGGCGACTGGCGGGTGGTCGGCTGGGTCACCTCCGGCGGCTATGCGCATTATGTCGAGAAGTCGATGGCGCAAGGCTATGTACCGGCAGCGCTTGCCGAGAACGAGAGCGCCGGGCTGTTCGAGATCGAAATCCTCGGGCAACGGCGGCCGGCACGCATCAATGTCGAGCCGCCCTTCGACCCGAGCGGCGAAAAGATGAGGACGTAGGCGCAGCCAGCCGGTCGCATTGTGCGGAGCATACTCTTCATGCTAGCGCAGCCGGCAACACTCTGCTGGCAAGGGCGATGAGATTTCATTGAAGTACAATCTGAGATGGGCCGAGTGGCTGGCCGAGGGACGGATCGGCCCCTTCCCGGCGGCGATCGTCATGGTCGCGGCTTACTTTGCCTTGCAGACCATCATACTGTCCCTGTTGAGCTCTTGGGCGGGAACCGGCGTCGGCATCGATGATGCGGAGCAGCTGATCTATGTTCCGTATCTCTGGGCTGGATATGGCGGCTCGCAACCACCCCTGTACACCTGGATCAACTGGCTGGCCGCGCATGTTTTCGGCACCAGTATCTTCACGCTGAAGCTCGTCAAATACTCCGTGCTGTTCCTTGCCGCCTGCAGCGTGTTCGCCGCCATGCGGCGGTTCGGCTACACCAAAGCGACAGCGGCGGCGGCCATGTTCGGCCTGTTTACGATCCCGCAGATCGTCTGGGAATCGCAGCGCGCCTTGTCGCATTCCGTCGCCGTCGTCGGCTTCTGCTCGCTGCTCCTGCTGGCCATGGCCTATCTTCTCGAGCGGCGAAGCATGATCGCCTATGCGGCGTTTGGCCTGGCCACCGCGGCGGCAATTCTTGCCAAATATAATGATGTCTTCCTCGTGGTGGCCCTTGTTGCGGCCGTGCTGTCGCTGCGCGAATGGCGCAGCGCGATCCTCGATCCGAAGTTCGCCATCAGCATAGCGGTCGCGATATTGGTGCTGGCGCCAACCACCTATTGGAGCCTCATGCATCCCGCCGATTTATTGTCGAGAGGCGAAAAGTTCGGAATAGACGCGCAACAAGGGCGCGTGGCGGCGGCCTTTGTCGGCGCCGGCAAGTTTATCATGGGCACCTTCAATTTCGCGGTCTTGCCCGTGCTCGTTTCCGCCCTGGCTTTCTGGCTGGCGAAGTTCCGTTTCTCGGAGCGGCATCCGGAAGGTCCGGCCCGGGAAATTCTGTTGTGGCGTACCTTGGCGGTCGGCTTGGCCATGCTGGCAATACTTGTACTTGCCACCGGCGTGACGGTGGTCAAGGACCGCTGGCTGCTGCCCGTCCTGTTCATGTTGCCGCTGGCCATCGTCGCCACTATGGAACGGCTGGCGCCGCGCGGCAGGAATGCGCAGCTCCTGGTGATCGCGGCTGGAGCGATCATCGCCGTGCTGCTCGCGCCCGCCACCTGGTACGTCCAGGTAAACGGGACCAGTGGCCTCTCGCGGATGATCCGCGTGGATTACCCCGCCCTCTATCGCCAACTGACTGCGGACGGACCGGTCAAAACCGCAATATCTGATGGTGCATGGGTCGGAAACCTGCGGCTGGTCGACGAAAAACTGGTCGCACTTGACCAGGAAGTGCCTAATTTCGAAACGCTGATGAAGGAGCCGGCCGTACTCGTCTGGCTTGACCGCGACGATCCGCGGCCGGTCATTTTGGAGCAGCTCAAAGCGGCCGGCTATGAGCCGGACGGCCAACCACGGCAAATGATGGTTCCGCTGTTGCGCGGCACCGGCAAGTCCGCCCGGGCCGGCGCCTATGTAAGATTGAAGAGAATGGCGGTGGGAGAAGCCACGGCGCCTAAGGAAGGCGTTAGCGGAGGACCCGAGGGTGGACAGGAACCCGACTGACCGGCCCCGTCATCACCGCAAGATCATGCCGTTCGAGCCCGACGGCTCGAATGATGTGCTGCACAAAAAATCGCGGCTGAAGGCCGCTGAACTCAACCAGCATGCGCTGGGCTATGGAGCGCTGGCGGAAGCCGAATGGCAGGCGGCGGGCATTGCTGCTCCTGACCTGCCCGCCATGCGCCGATACCGGCTCGAGCGCATCCGCGCCGAGCTGAAGCGCCGCGACTATGCGGGAGCCCTGCTCTACGATCCGGTCAACATCCGCTATGCCACCGACGCAACCAACATGCAGCTCTGGGTCGCACACAATCGGACCAGGCATTGTTTCGTTGCCACCGATGGCCCGGTGGTGCTGTTCGACTATTTCTCCTGCGAGCACCTTTCCGATCATTCCGGCGTCGTCGACGAGGTGCGGCCGGCGGTGTCGTGGGCTTATCTGTACAGCGGCGAGCTGACCGGTCAAAAAGTCCGCCGCTGGGCAGCCGGCATCGCCGACCTGGTATTGAAACATGGCGGCGGCAATCGCCGCATCGCCGTCGACCACATCAATCCCGAGGGCATCGAAGAGCTCGCCCGCCTCGGCATCTCGACCGGCAATGGCGAGGCGGTGATGGAAAATGCGCGGCTGATCAAATCGCCCGACGAAATCCTTGCCATGCGCCGGGCGATCGCCGCTTGCGAGGCGGCGATGGGCGAGATGGAGCAGGCGCTGAGGCCCGGCATCTCCGAGAACGAATTGTGGGCCGAACTCCATCGCGGCAACATCGCGCGCGGCGGCGAATGGATCGAAACCCGGCTCCTGTCGTCGGGTCCGCGCACCAATCCATGGTTCCAGGAGTGTTCGTCGCGGACGATCGAGGCCGGCGAGTTCGTCGCTTTCGACACCGACCTGATCGGTCCTTACGGCTTCTGCGCCGACCTTTCGCGCACCTGGCTCTGCGGTGACGCGCCGCCGTCGCAGGAGCAGCGCGACCTGTTCCGCATCGCCGCCGACCAGATCGCCCACAACACGGAGCTGATGCGGCCGGGCATATCGTTCCGCGACCTCGTCGAGCGCTCGTCAGTGCCACCGGGAGACTGCTTCCCGGCCCGTTACGGGGTGCTCTATCACGGCGTCGGCCTTGCCGACGAATACCCGACTTTGCCGCATGCTAGCGACTGGACCGACGACACACCGGACGGAGTGCTCGAACCTGGCATGGTGCTGTGCGTCGAGAGCTATATCGGTCGGCTTGGCGGCTACGAAGGGGTCAAGATCGAAGAACAGATCCTGATCACTGAAACCGGCAACGAGAAGCTTTCGACCTACCCGCTCGACAATCGGCTGCTTGGCGGCTGAGCGACGCTAATGCATGTCGCGCAAAAGTGTGCAGCGGCTTTGCGATAACGACATGCATAAAACAAGAATCTAAAGCGCGTCGCATGAGGCCGACCGAACGCGACGCGCTTTACGTGAGCGCCGCGATCGCCTCGCGCATCGCAGCGACGATCGTTTCCGGCGTCGTCCTGGCGGTGATGAACGGCAAGCCTTTGCGCCGCCTTGTCCAGCCGACGACCGTCACCTTCTGCGCCGCCGGCTCGAAACTCTGCGCCAGCGCCCAGCTCTCGCAATCGATCGCCGCGACGTCCGCCCTGCCCTCGGCAACGGCAACGATCGAAGCACGGTGCCCACAGCTTTCGCTCAGCGCGGAAAAGATATCCAAACTCTCGCCCAATGCTTGCAGGTCGCGGGCTGGCGCGATGATGCCCGACATGGAATCGAGGCTGTTGAAGGTGAAGCGCTTGCTGCGAAGCTGATCGAGCGGAATGACGGCACCGCCGTCGGCCGGCGCCCTTGCCGGCGGTGCCTCGCCCGCCCTCATGACGATGGCGCTCGAATAGAGTTCGCCCTGTCCACCCTCGAAGGCGTCGTAACGCGGCTGGCCGACGAGCTGGACACGCTGCGACAGGCCGAGTTCCATCGGTCCCCAGCAGGTTTGCGCAAAGAGCAGCGCCGGATGCAGCCAGAGCTGGTGAAAATCCAGTTCGTCCGGCGGCAATGTCGCCGGATCGGGCGCGATGGGTTTTCCCTGATCATCGCGAATACCGCCAGGCACGGGGGGCAAATCGCCGGTGCGGCGGATGATCGTCTCCGGCGCATCGATGCCTTTTTGTCTGAAAGCATCGCGCAGCCGCGCCCATTGCGCGTCGACATCGTCCCGCGCTTCCGGCCAGTCGTACATCGGCAAAGCCGCAATGAATTCGCTCATGCCGGGATTTGACCGTTATGCGGGGAAATTGACAAGGTCAGGAAAGCGTCGTCCGCGCGGCACCGCCTGCAACAACGCAAGAATCATTCTTTCGGCGGCTCGGCGGGTACCGGCGCACTGCCAAGCCCATTGAGGCTGCGTGCCCTGACACGCGGCTTGAACGCGCGTCCCGGTTCCGGCATGCGCCGCAGCACGGGATGGACGACCGGCTCCTTCGCCTTGAAGGCATAGGCCTTGAGCAGCGCGAAATAGTTCGGATAGGCGTAGCCATTGTTCATCCGCAGCCATTCATCGCGGCGGTCGCGAAACACCTTCGGCAGCCTGTACCAGGCCACCGTCGGGCTCTTGTGATGGACGAAATGCAGATTGTTGTTGAGGAACAGGAAGGACAGCGGCGAGCGCTCGACGATGATCGTGCGGCCTTCCGGATGTTCAGACCATTGGTGCTCGGCGTAGGTGCGGATCGAAATCAGCGACTGCCCAAGCCACACCGGCACCAGTATGTAGAGCCATAACGGCATGCCGAAGCCGAACTGCACGACAGGCAGCACCACGACGAGGCCGATCGCATGCAGCAGCCATGCCTTGCGGATGGAATTGTCGCCCGCGGCAACCTGCCTGGCGTCGTCGATGAAAAAGCCGATGCAGGAAAGCCACGGGCCTAGCACCAAACGCCCGATCATCGTGTTGTTGACCTTCAGCAGGAATTTCATCGCCGACGGCAGCTCCTCGTGCTGCCAGAGAGCCTCGTAATAGCTTTCGGGATCATCGAGCGGATCGGTCAGGCGCTCGTCTGCATGGTGGCGCAGATGAATGGTCTTGAATCGGCGAAACGGCCAGACAAGGCCAATCGGCAGGAACACAAAGGCTTCGTTGAGCCGCGCATTCCGGGTTGGGTGGCCGTGCAGGACCTCGTGCATCAGCGAGGATTGCAGCGCCGCAATCAGGGTCAGAAAGGCGAGTGCCAGCAGCGGGTAAGAGGGCCAGAGCAGAAAGCCGGCAGCGAGCCAGCCGCCGTAGCATAGAAGTGCGAGAAATACGGTCGGCCATTCGATGGTCGCTGCGCCGTGTCGCCTGTTGCCCATGCTCGTCATGCTATCGACCACTGCCTTCCAGTCGCCGGAACCCGTTTGATTCCTGACAGCATTGTGTCAGGAGCGTTGCATCGCTGCAACGCGATAAAGCGCACAAACTGTTGCGATTGCGCATTTTCAGCTGCAGATGTTATCCATTGTAAACAAGCTCGTAGATTCATTTGCGCTCGAAACGCCATGTAGACCGCTTCGGCGCAAAATTTTGCTCACGTCAGGGAGAGTAGAGATTTGGACAAGCGCAACCTGTCGACGATCTTTCGCGAGCGCCTGAAAATGCTCTTGACAAGGTCCGATTTGAACCAATCAGCCTTCGCCGCCGCGGTTGGCATCGACCGTTCGGCACTGTCGCAGCTGCTCTCCGGCGCCTCGACCCGCCTTCCCCGTGCTGAAACGCTGCTCAACATCGCCGCCGAATTCAAAGTCTCGCTCGACTGGCTGCTCGGCCTCAGCCACGATGAGGGCGTCACCGGTGAAATCCGCGAGAGCCTTGAGATCGAGGAGGCGCCGGACGGCTTCGACCGCACGCTGCTGGCTCGCTGGCATGCCGAGGCGGCGGGAACGAAAATCCGCTACGTGCCGGCCGGCATTCCCGATCTTCTGCGCACCGAGGCGCTTGTCGACTACGAAGCCGTCATCGCCAACAAGAGCCGCGAGGCACAGGCCGGCGAAACGCAGTACCGCATCGACTACAACCGACGGCCCGAAACCGACATGGAAGTCTGTATGCCGCGCCACACGCTGGAGATCTTCGCGCGTGGGCTGGGCGTGTGGGACCGCTTTCCGGAGGCCGACCGCCACCAGCAGCTCCTCCATATGGCGACGCTGCTCGACGACCTCTATCCCACCTTCCGCCTGTTTCTCTATGACGGGCGGATGCGCTATTCGATCCCCTACACCATCTTCGGGCCCTATCGCGCCGCCATTTACGTCGGCGACATGTATCTGGTGCTGAACGCCACGCAGCCGATCCGCACCCTGACCAGCCATTTCGACAATCTGATCCGTGCCGCGGACGTCAACGCGCATGAAGCGGCCAGCTTCACACGAAAGCTGGCGGAGATGCAATTTTGACCGGTTGCTCTACGTGCCGACATTGACGGCACATAAAGAATTCTTTATATCCTTATCTCAGTTATTCTTCCGGGAAGGCGTATTTCACATGACCAATCCGATCGACGCTCTGCTTGCCGAAAAGGGCGTCCTGCTCGCCGATGGCGCCACCGGCACCAATCTGTTCGCCATGGGCCTTGAGGCCGGAGAGGCTCCCGAGCTCTTGAACGAGACCGCGCCCGACACCATCACCAGCCTGCACCAGAACTTTGTCGATGCCGGCGCCGACATCATCCTGACCAACTCTTTTGGCGGCACCCGCCATCGGCTCAAGCTGCACCACGCGCAGGACCGCGTCTATGCGCTGAACAAGCGCGCGGCCGAGATCGCAAGCGCCGTCGCCGGCAACGCTGGCCGCAAGGTGATCGTGGCCGGCTCCGTTGGCCCGACCGGCGAGCTGCTGGTGCCGCTCGGCGCCATGACCTATGACGAGGCGGTCGAAGCCTTTGCCGAGCAGATTGAGGGGCTGAAGGCCGGCGGCGCCGAAGTCGCCTGGATCGAAACCATGTCGGCGCCTGACGAAATCCGCGCCGCCGCCGAAGCCGCCATCCGCGTCGGCCTGCCCTATACCTATACCGGCTCCTTCGACACCGCCGGCCGCACCATGATGGGACTGCTGCCGAAGGACATCCACGGCGTCGTCGACGGCCTGTCGCAGACACCGCTCGGTGTCGGCGCCAATTGCGGTGTCGGCGCCTCCGACATTCTCGCTTCGCTGCTCGACATGACCGAGGCGAAGCCGGAAGCAACGGTGATCGTCAAGGGCAATTGCGGCATTCCCGAATTTCGCGGTGCCGAGATCTACTATTCCGGCACACCCGAGCTGATGGCCGACTATGTGCGCCTCGCCGTCGATGCCGGCGCCAAAATCGTCGGCGGCTGCTGCGGCACCTCGTTCCAGCACCTCGCCGCCATGCGCAAGGCGCTCGATGCGCACACCAAGTCGGATCGCCCGACCGTCGAGCAGATCGTCGAACGCATCGGCCCGATGCGCAACAAGCAGGCTACGGTCAACGTCGCCGAGACCAGCGAAGCCCGCCGCGAGCGGCGCCGCGGACGCGCCTGACGCTTTCGTCTGCGACATGGTCCGCGCGAAGCAGTGCGGCCGCGAAAAAAGGCCGGCAAGGTTTCCCTCGCCGGCCTGCCTCACCCGCCCGTAGGCCGGCTCCCCCTATCAGAACGATCCCATCTGAAGAAACCGGCCGTCATTGCCACTACCGGTTACCGCCGAGCGCCGAGGCAAGGCGCACAAGCGAGAGGAACTCGGACCGGTATCCAAACGGGTCGGCTCCTCTGGCGGCGGTGGCAATCTGCATGATCTTGTCGTAGCCGAACTTCGCGGTCGCATCCTCGTCGCGCAGCTTCTGGCCGAAGGCAGCAACGGCAACGGAGAAACGCTGGTCGGTGCTGGCCTGGTCGAACGACGCCACCTCGTTGGTTGACGTTACCGGCGTGGTGATCAGCTTCGAGGTGTCCTCGTTCGGCAGCTTGTAACGGATCTTGACGAAAGCATATTCGTCGGCATTGGCGACACCGCCATTGTTCACCGAGGCCTGGCCGTAGCGCAGCTGGTCGATCTGTTCGCCGCCGCTGCCCTTAGGCGTGATCTCGTAGATCGCGGTGACTGAATGACCTGAGCCGATCTCGCCGGCATCGACCCGGTCATTGTTGAAATCCTCTCGGTTCAAGGCGCGGGTTTCGTAGCCAATCAGCCGGTACTCCGAGACCTTGTTCGGGTTGAACTCGACCTGGATCTTCACGTCCTTGGCGATGGTGAACAGTGTCGAGGAGGCATCCTCGACCAGCACCTTCTCGGCCTCCGCCAACGTATCGATGTAGGCAGCAGTGCCATTGCCGTTCTGGGCGATGGTCTGCATCATCTGGTCGTTCAGATTGTCGCGGCCGAAGCCGAACACCGACAGGAATACGCCTGTCTTGCGCTCCTTTTCGATCAGCCGCTTCAGGTCGTCGTCGTCGGTCTGGCCGACATTGAAGTCGCCATCGGTGGCGAGCATCACCCGATTGATGCCGTCCTTGACGAAGGATTTCTGCGCCAGCCTGTAGGCTTCCTTGATGCCGGCCTCGCCTGCCGTCGAGCCGCCGGATGTCAGATTGTCGATGGCAGCGAGGATCTTGTCCTTTTCCGAAGCCTTGGTGGGCTCCAGCACGGTACCGGCATCGCCCGCATAGGTGACGATCGAGACGGTGTCGTCAGGTCTCAGCTTGTTGACAAGCAGCCGGAAGGCCGACTGCAGGAGCGGCAGCTTGTCCTGCTCGTTCATCGAGCCCGACACATCGATCAGGAAGACCAGATTGGCCCTGGGCTGCTCGGCCGGCTTCACGTCGAAACCCTTGATTGCGACATGCATCAGCCTGGTGTGCTCGTTCCACGGCGTCGGCATGACGCTGACGGTCGAGTTGAACGGCGTCGAGGCGGAGTCCGGTCCCTTCCAGGCATAAGGGAAGTAGTTGATCATCTCCTCGACGCGAACCGTGTCGGCCTGCGGGATAAAGCCTTCCTTCAGCGAGCGCCGGACGAAGGAATAGGAAGCGGTGTCGACATCGATCGAGAAGGTCGAGACCGGGTCTTCAAGTGCGGCATGCACCGGGTTGGTCTTGAAATTCTCGACGCGGTCGCGGTTTTCCTCTTGCGGCAGCATCTGGTCGGCCGGCGCAGCGGCGGGCTGCTGTGCCATCAGCTTGGGCTCGGCAACCGTGCCAGGCACGCGTCCGACCCGCGCGCCGCCATCGACTGCCGGAGCCGCGGAGCTTGCACCCCCATCCAGCGCGAACTCGCCGCTCTGCGCCGGTTCAGGTGCATTGCGGCTGAGCACATCCTGCTGCGTCAACCCGCCGACTGCGGTCGATTCCGCCTTCGGCGGCGATGTCGGCGCCACAAGCGCCTCGCCGGTGTCGCGGCTTTCACTGTCGGCGTCCGCCTTCTTCTGCTTGTCTGCTTCGGCCACGACCGGCGGTTTGACAGTCGCCGGCTTGTCGGCCAGTGTTTCGGTGATCTTATCGTCCCCGCCGAATTCGGGCCCGCCGAATTTGGATTCCCCCAACATATGGATGGTGGCGTATCCGGCGATCGGCAGGGCAACGAGCCCGGCAATAGCCGGCGTGGCGAAGAGTTTCTTTTGCATGATTTCGCTCCAGAGCCTTTGTGCTCGCTCTGTGAGACGAACCCCGCCTGCCGATCCTTGGGCGGCAGGTAAAGTTTTTTCGTCCATATCATAGGCGCGCAGCGCGGCCTGGAGGGCACGCGCCTTTGCGTCCGCGTCCGGCGCCGGTGCCGCGATGTCGCGCAGTCTGTTGAGTTCGTTGTCGTCGACCATGGTCACACTTCCCCGGCTGAACGCATTAGCGTCTTCAACCGTTTCTTCGCTTCATGAATGTGCCAGGAAACCGTTGTCTCCGAGATCGCCATCGCCTCGGCGGCGGCGGCGTGGCTCAGCCCTTCGCCATAAACCAGCAGCACCGCATCGCGCTGCTTGTCCGGCAGCTTGCGCACCGCTGCCCAGAGCGCCTCGGCCGGGTCTTCCGGCTCAGCCGAGATTTCCCCCGAAATTAGCGCATAGGCGCCATAGGCCTCGGTCTTGACCGTCTCGCGGGCGGTCTTGCGCATCATGTCGCGCGCCGCATTCAGCGTCATGGTGTAGAGCCACGTCGTGAAGGCACCGCTGCCGTGATAGTCGCGGATCGCCCGCCCGAGCCGGACGCAGACTTCCTGGGCGATGTCCTCGGCGTCGGCCTTTTTCCCGCACCAACGATAGGCGGCGCGATAGACGAAACCATAGTGCCTTTCGAGCAACTTGCCGAAAGCACCCCGGTCTCCGCCCTTCGCCCGTCCGATCAGTTCGGCGTCGGAGGCTTCGCTTTCGTCCAGCATCATCGCCATCATTTGCCTGTTGGACGAAGGCTAATGGCGGTTCCTTGGGGCGATGGAAAGAATTTTTTGGGCGGGCGGTCACGTCGTAATGGTTGGCGTGCCTTGGCCGAGCGTCTCCGCAAACAGCGTCGTCAGCCGCTTCCAGTGGCGTTCGGCGCCGGCTGCATCGAAGGCACTATGGTCCGGCATGCACCAGCCATGCGCCATGCCGGCATAGTTCTCTATGACATGATCGACCTTGGCGGCGCGCAGTGTTTCGGCCAGCCGCGCCGATTGCTCCGGCGGAAAGCTGCGGTCCACACCGGCAGTGCCGATATAGACCCTTGCCTTGACCGAGGCGGCCTTCCGATGCGGACTGTCGGCTGCGTCACCAGCCAGATTGCCGCCGTGAAAAGTGGCCGCGGCGGCGATGCGATCGGGATAGCTGGCCGCCGCGTTCAGCGCCCGCGCTCCGCCCATGCAATAGCCGACAATGCCGACCGGCCCGGTTAGGCCTTGGGCAGCGAGCACATCGAGGAAAGCGCCGCTGTCGCGGACCGTCATCTCCTGGGTCGTGCCGCCGAGGAGACCTGTGATGGCGGTCTTGCTCCTCTCGTCGCCGAACGAAGTCTTGGGATCGAACGGACCGTAGGGCGCATTGCGGTAAAAGAGGTCCGGCACAAGCACCGCATAGCCCTCGCCCGTAAGCCTTTCCGCCATTTGGTCGAGCGCCGGTCGCGGGCCAAAAGCGTCCATGTAGAGGATGATCGCGGCCTTGGCCGGGGCTGCCGAGCGGAACAGCCCGGCTTTGGCCACGCCGTCGCTCGTCTTGATCTGGATCGCTTGCTTGGCCATCACCCGCTCCGTTGACGTGTCGTGCGATAGATATCCGCGCTGACCGTCGCGGCAAGCTGTAATGAGGCGATCTGCTTCAAGATTTCGTGCGGCATTCGGCGACGCTACAGACGCGCGAATGCTGCCATGTGAAAGGCCTGAACCTCGGCCGGATAGCGATAATCGGTGCCGTAAGGACAGGCGTTGCGATCAAGGCAGCCGCCGGCCCGGCAGGGCGCGCCGTTTTGCCCGCGCACATGGGCCAGACAGGTTTCATGTGCAAAACCATCCGCAGAATAAGCCTCTACCGGACAGGATTTCAGGCAAGGTTTTTCCAGACATGTATCGCAAAGGTGAATCACATCGTGGGGTTCTTGGAGCGCAATCTCATTTTCGAACAGCAGCGCGCCGCGATAGGCATGCCAGAGCCCATATTGCGGATGCATGAGAATGCCGAGCGGCGACGGCTTCAGCCCCTCCGCACGCATCGCCCATTGCTGGAACGGCAGATAAGGCCTGTCGGACGGCGACACCGCGCGTGCCCCGAATCTTTCGGCCACCGCGCCGATCACTTCGCGAGACCATCTGTCGAGCGGATCGTCGATCGGCTGTGACTGTCTCTCCAGCCAGCGCAGGAAGTGCGGCCAAGGTGCGGCGCCCGCCTGCCCCACCAGCAGAACGGATCTGGCGGCAGCGCCGGAGAGACCGGAAGGTGTTTCCTCACCGCCCGCAAAATCGAAGCCGCCGCGAAGCATGAGGCCGGAGGCGGAAAGCGCTGCCGCGATTGTTTCAGTCATGCCGCGCTCGGGATCACCCCTTCTTGTCCGGGTCGGAGAAGGCGCTTCGCCAGACTTCCTTGTGGATGATGTTGGCGACTTTAGCCCCGCCTGATTCGGGCTCCTTTCAGGTGAAGGCGTCGGCCATCGACGCCTTCTTCCTGCCGATGAAGTCCTTCAGCCCGTCGTCGATACCCTGATCGAGATGCGGCGCCTCGTAGCTTTCCAGCCAGCGGCGGGCGAGCTCGTTGGCGCGCTGCGGCGCGGTCTTTTCGCCTTCCGCCAGCCATTGCTCGTAAGAATTGTTATCGGCGATGTTGGAACGGTAGAACGCGGTCTGGAAATTGGCCTGGGTGTGATCGCAGCCGAGATAGTGGCTGCCTGGGCCGACCTGGCGGATGGCATCCATCGCCTGGCCGTTTTCCGACAGGTCGACACCCTCGGAGAACTTCTGCGTCATGCCGAGCTGGTCGATGTCCATCATGAACTTTTCGTAGCAGGAGGCGAGACCGCCCTCGAGCCAGCCGGCCGAATGCAGCACGAAGTTGGTGCCGGCGAGGATCGTCGAGTTCAACGTATTGGCGCTCTCGTAGGCCGCCTGCGCATCGGGGATTTTTGAAGCACAGAGCGAACCGCCGGTGCGAAACGGCAGGCCGAGCCGACGGGCAAGCTGTGCGGCGCCATACGAGACCAGCGACGGCTCCGGCGTGCCGAAGGTCGGCGCGCCCGACTGCATCGAGATCGACGAGGCGAAGGTGCCGAACAGCACCGGCGCACCCGGCCGGATCAGCTGCGTGAACGACGCCCCGGCCAGCACTTCGGCCAAAACCTGCGTCAGCGTACCGGCGACCGTCACCGGGCTCATCGCACCGGCAAGGATGAACGGCGTGACGATGCAGGCCTGGTTGTGGCGCGAATAGACCTTCAGCGCCCCCAGCATGGTCTCGTCGAAGACCATCGGCGAGTTGGCGTTGATCAGGCTGGTCAGCACCGTGTTGTTCTCGACGAAATCGTCACCAAACACGATCTTGGCCATCGCCACCGTATCTTCAGCGCGCTCGGGCGCGGTCACCGAGCCCATGAACGGCTTGTCCGAATATTTGATATGGCTGTAGACCATGTCGAGATGGCGCTTGTTGACCGGCACGTCGACCGGCTCGCAAACCGTGCCGCCCGAATGGTGGATCGACGGCGCCATATAGGCGAGTTTCACGAAATTCCGGAAATCCTCGATCGTCGCGTAGCGCCTGACGCCGTCGAGATCGCGCACGAAGGGCGGTCCATAGACCGGCGCGAACACTGTCGCGTTGCCGCCGATCTGCACCGAGCGCTCGCCGTTGCGGGCGTGCTGGGTATAGACGGACGGAGCGGTCTTCAACAGCGAGCGGCATAGGCCCTTGGGGAAATGCACCCGCTCGCCCTTGACGTCGGCGCCCGCCTCTTTCCAAAGCTGCAGCGCCTCGGCGTCGTCGCGAAAGATGATGCCGATCTCCTCCAGCACCGTGTCGGTGTTCTTTTCGATCAGCGCCAGCCCTTCCTCGTCCAGCACTTCATAGACGTTGATCTTGCGCTTGATATAGGTGAGCTGTGTGCCGGGGCCGCCGCCCGAACGTGCAGCCCGTCGGGCTGCGGCGCCACCGCTGGCAGCGCGCCCGCGCCGTGCGTTTGACGCTTCCTGATCGACCGGCGCGTTCTCACTCATAATCGTTCTTCCCTGGCTTTCGTTCTGGCCTGATTTACTCCGGCCGGGCTCTTGCACCGGCCTGAAATCCGTTTGCGGCCGCATATTGCGGTCTCTGGCCGGATCGTAGCCATGCACCCTATTCGAAACGGCCCGCCAGCGCCAACGCCTGTCGCAAAATCGACAAGAATTCCAAGAGATTTACGGTCGCTTTCGTTTTGCGGGAAGTCGCAAATCAGCTATGGACAACCGGCCCGTGCGGGTTAGGTATTGACGCGATATTTTTAAGCTGCCGCAACAGTTGTAGCCGGCAAGGAGCCTGAGAAAAAATGGCCGACGACGAGATCATCCTTTCGGAACTCTCCGACGACGAGTTGGTGCAGCAGATGCACGACGATCTTTATGACGGGTTGAAGGAAGAAATCGAGGAAGGCACCAATATCCTTCTCGAGCGCGGCTGGGCGCCTTACAAGGTGTTAACCGAGGCTCTGGTCGAGGGCATGCGCATCGTCGGCGAGGACTTCCGCGACGGCATCCTGTTCGTTCCCGAAGTGCTGCTGTCGGCCAACGCGATGAAGGCCGGCATGTTCATCCTGCGTCCGCTGCTTGTCGCCACCGGCGCGCCGAAGCAGGGTAAGATGGTGATCGGCACCGTCAAGGGCGACATCCATGACATCGGCAAGAATCTGGTCGGCATGATGATGGAAGGCGCCGGCTTCGATGTCATTGACCTCGGCATCAACAATGCGGTCGAAAAATATCTCGATGCCATCGAAAAGCACCAGCCCGACATCATCGGCATGTCGGCGCTGCTGACGACGACCATGCCTTACATGAAAGTCGTCATCGATACGATGAAGGAAAAGGGCATTCGCGATGACTATGTCGTGCTGGTCGGCGGCGCACCGCTCAACGAGGAATTCGGCAAAGCCGTCGGCGCCGACGCCTATTGCCGCGACGCCGCGGTGGCGGTCGAGACCGCCAAGGACTTCATGAAGCGCAAGCACAACGTCCGCGCTTCGGCCTGAGCCAATAAGTCCGGCACCGACGAGAAAAGCCGCGCCTTGCAGTGCGGCTTTTTTATTCCCAAATATTTAGAGCCGTGCGGATCAGGGTTTCTTGACGGTATCGTCAACAGCCTTCGCAGTGGATTTGATATCCTTACCGACGCCGCGCACCGTGTTGGCGCAGGCCGAAACAGCCAAGGCGCAGGCGAGAATAGCGATTGGCGCGACGCGGAACAATTTCATGAATGGTGTCTCCCTCAGGATATAAATTCGCTGGACAGCAACGAAGATGGATTAGACTGGTTCCATGACTACCGCGCGAAAACAACAATCCGATCAAGGCGACAGGCTGCTCGTCATCGCCTGCGGGATGATTGCGCGCGAAGTTTTGGCGGTCAAGGAGCAGCTCGGGCTCGACCATCTCGACCTGACCTGCTTGCCGGCGGAGTTCCATTTCTATCCGGACCGCATCGCGCCGGCCATGGACAAGGCTATCGAGAAGGCCAAGACCGACGGCTACAGACACATATTCGTCGGCTATGCCGATTGCGGCACGGGTGGCCTGCTCGACCGGATCTGCGAGAAGCACGGCGTCGAGCGTATGGCCGGGCCGCATTGCTTTGCCTTCTACCAGGGCATGGATGCCTATGCGAAGGTCGCCGATGACGACATGATGTCGTTCTACATGACCGATTTCCTCTGCCGGCAATTCGATGCCTTCTTCATGAAGCCGCTCGGTCTGGACAAGCACCCGGAGCTGATCAAGGACTATTTCGGCAATTACGAGAAGCTGATCTATATCGCCCAGACCGACGACCCGGAACTCGACAAAGTCGCCGAAAAGGCGGCGAAAATGCTCGGCCTCGCTTATGAGCGGCGCTCGACCGGCTATGGTGACCTGACGGGCGAACTTAAGCGGGTGGCCTCACATCCGGAGGACGTCCGTTAGACGCCCCGCTTCGGATTATTTGCTCGCCGGTTGCGGATCCGACACGAAATCGACAACGCGGCCGTTTTCTAACCGGATCGGTCCCCTTGCAGTTGGATCCTTGCGCAACGCCTCTGCAATCAGGGCTTCGACGGTGTCGAGGTTGACTTGCAGAATTGAGGAGTCGCCCAGTTCCCAGTACTCGCCTTCATCAAAGACATCGAGCTTGTCGAAAAGAGGAGCAACTTTGCGGAGCAGCTCGATGATTTCGATATGCGCGTCCGACCCGGCAAACTGGGTCTTACAAAATTGCTGCATGAAGAGGTGCCTGTCGAACTCGAACCGAAGGGGCTCCGACTTGGGATGCGGCAGAAGCTCTATTCCTATAACCGGGCCGAGATAGTCCACGCTGCGTTCATCAACGACCCGATGGAGAACCATTTCGGCTTCGTCTATTTTCCGAAACGGCCAGCCTCGAGTGACAGCAAACGCCTCCACTTCCCGCAATAGCACAGCGTAGTGCTCGTCTTCGCGCAGCTGTCCCTCAAAATGGATCGTCACCCCCAACATGCACCTCCCCGCGCAAACGTTTTGCGATGATAGCCGCGCTTCTATTCGATCGCCAGGGCGGCAAGCACATCGGCAAAGCTCGTCTTGCAGACGAAACCCAGCCGCTTCCTCGCCCGCGACGCATCGTAGACCCGGTCGATCGACGAAAACATCGTCCAGCCTTTCTTCGTGTAGAGTGCCGGATAATCCGGAAAATAGCGCGCGACGACCGACGGCGCGTCGGCGATCAAGGCCGCGCAATCTTCGGGCTGGAAAGGCGTCGGTGCCGAGATGATGAAAGTGTCGAAGCCCAATTGCGGCGCTTTCTCCAGGGCAGCGATGTGGGCGTCGGCTGCGTCCTCCACCGTCAGCCGGCGGAACAACAGCTCATTGGCCTTGGTGTTGGCATCCGACTGTTCGATCACGTGCGCCATGTCGTCCGCCTCGGGAAAAAACCGGGCGGTGCGCAACACGATCACCGGCAGGCCGAACTGCAAATGATAGAGCCGGCAGAGCTGTTCGGCTGAAAGCTTGGTGACGCCATAGATGTTGCGCGGTTCAGGCGACATGTCTTCCGTCAGCCATGCCGCCTTGCGCGCCCCGCCGGTGAAGCCGGTGCGTATGGACTCGGAAATCATCAGCGATGTCGTCGACGTAAACACGAAGCGCTGAACGCCAAAAGCTGCTGCCGCATCGAGCAGGTTGAGCGTGCCGCGCACATTCGTCTCGACGAAATCCTCGTTGCGATGACGTTCGATGTCAGGCTTGTGCAGCGCGCCGCTATGGATGATGGCCTCGATGCGGTTCTCCTCGACCGCCCTCATGACCAGGTCGCGATCGGCGACTGAGCCGACGATTCGCGTTTCCGAGGATGGGACGGGATCGAGGCCGGTGACGTCATGACCAAGAGCCCGCAGGCGCGGCGCCAAGGCGCTGCCCAGCCAACCGGACGATCCCGTCAGCAAGATCCGCATTCTTTTGCACCTCGTTTCTGCTGTCGATGCTCAGGCACGGATGACAGAACGCGGCGAAACATTAAGGTATGCGCCAGACAAGAAAACAGCCTGCTCCAGCCAACAAAAGGGAAACGCCACCGATGATCGCTCGCCTCATGTTTGCCGCAGCAACTGTCCTCTGCTTGACCATGCCCGCGTTGGCCGATGGCGAGGTGCAGAAGCTGATAACGGCTGCCGACAAGGCGCGGCTCAACAAATATGGCGAGACGCGCAAGGCAGCGCTTGACGAGGCGAAGGCCGGCGATCCCGCCGAGGTCAAGCAGCTCGACGCTTTGCTGGCAAAGCCGCTGGTTCCCTTCTCTGACAGGGACCTGACCGGCAAATGGCAATGCCGCACCATCAAGGCCGGCGGATTGAGCCCGCTCGTCATCTATGGCTGGTTCAAATGCAAGGTGAGTGACGACGGCTCCGGCTGGAGACTGGAAAAGATCACCGGCTCGCAGCGCACCAAGGGCCGCTTCTTCGACGATGGCGAGAAACGCGCGATCTATCTCGGTTCCTTCCACGTCAACGACGATCCGGCAAAGCCCTACGGCAGCGGCCCGGAAAGCGATCAGGTCGGCTATGCCTTCCGCAACAGCGCCAGTGAATGGCGCATCGAGTTCCCGGCGCCCTATTACGAATCGAAGCTCGATATCCTCGAATTCAAGCGCTGAGCCCCGATCACCAGGGGTTAACCCGGTCAGCCTAGCATTCGCGCGCAAAGAACAGGTTCTTTGCGGGGGGGTCGCAGAGCATGGCACTGTCGAAAACAAACCAACGGCCGATCGTCGTCGTCACCGAAGGCGGCCCGCATATCTGGGCGATCGTCAACGCCGTCGCCGATCAACTCGGCCCGGTCAGCGTCATCCTCGAAGCTCCTGAATCCAAAAAGCAATTGCTTCTCGCGCGGGCGCGGCGGCAAGGCTGGACCTCGGCCATCGGTCAACTCGGCACGATGGTGCTGACGCGCCTCGGCAAGCGCTTCTTCGCCGGCCACGCAGCACGGCTTGCCGCCGGGCAGAAGCTGCAAACCGAACCGAAGCCTGGGCAAAAGATCATTTATGTCTCGTCGGCCAACGCGCCGGAGTGCCTGCAGGCGATCGCGGAAATCCAGCCGGGTGTGGTGCTGCTCGCCGGCTGCCGCTTGCTGTCGCGGCAGACGCTGGCGAAAATCCCTTGCCCGGTCCTCAACTACCACGCCGGCATCGCCCCGAAATATCGCGGCATGAACGGCGGCTACTGGGCGCTGGCTTCAGGCGATGCGGAGAACTTCGGCACCACCGTACATCTGGTCGACGCCGGCGTCGACACTGGCGGCGTGCTGCGGCAGACGCGTGGCAAACCGCAGCCGGGCGACACAATTTCAAGCTACGCGTTGCGGCAGGCGGCCTTCTCGCGCGACATCTGCGTCGAAGCGGTCAGGGATGCGCTGGCCGGCAAGGTCGGCACGGTGGATCCCGGCCTGCCTTCGAAACAATGGTATCATCCGACGGTATGGTTTTATCTCTGGACGGGGATAAGGAACGGCGTCTGGTGACGCGCCGATTTACCGGACAGCCACCCGCCACTAACATTGCATCATGAGCGACATCGACCACCGCACCATCATTGCCGGCCTTTCGGTCGAGGACCGTCGCGACCTCACCGCCAGGGTTGACCGGCCAGGCATTGTCCGGCTGGCGGTCCATGCCGGGCTGGTTATCCTGCTAGGCGCGCTGATCGCCGCCCGCATCCCGTTCTGGCCGCTGCTCGTCTTGCCGCAGGGAATCCTGATCGTCTTCTTCTTCACGCTGTTGCACGAGACCATCCATGAAACGGCGTTCAGGACGGCGTGGCTCAATCGCGCTGTTGCCGCCGTGGCCGGCTTCCTGATCCTGCTGCCGCCGGAATGGTTCCGCTATTTCCATTTCGCCCATCACCGCCATACGCACGACCCGGACAACGACCCCGAACTGATGGCCCCGAAGCCGGAGACCATCAGCCAATATCTGCGCTATCTGTCAGGCGGCCCCTATTGGATCGCCATGGGCCGTGTGATCGCAACCAATGCGGCGGGCCGCAACCGCGACGGCTTTGTGCCGGAAAAGGGCCGCGGCAAGGTGGTTGCCGAAGCACGGCTGTTCCTGATCGGCCATGCGGCATTGCTGGCCGCATCGCTCGCCGCGCAGTCGGCGCTGCTGTTGTGGGTCTGGATCTTGCCGGTGCTGGTCGGACAGCCGTTTTTGCGTGCCTACCTGCTGGCCGAGCACGCGTTGTGCCCGCATGTCGCCAACATGCTCGAGAACACCCGCACCACCTTCACCACAAGGCTGGTGCGCTTCGTGGCTTGGAACATGCCGTACCATTCCGAGCACCATTCCTATCCGGCCGTTCCCTTCCACCGCCTGCCGCGCTTCCATGACATCGTCGCGGAGCATTTACGCACGACCGAACGAGGTTACGTGCGCTTCCACAGGAAGCTGGTCGGCAGCTACGATGGCCGCGCCGGCTGACCAGTGCTGGAAGAAACTCCGCTTTCAACCGCGGCCGTCGATTGCGTCGCTTTTGAAGGCCCCCGCGTCGTCCCATAACAAGCAGCCCAACAGCGCTTCCGGCAATGCTCGAAACCACTGCATTGGCCAAAAGATCGGACTCGATCTTCGGAGAGCACGATGCAGCGGAGTTAAATGGTAGAGCATCGTTTGTGCGTCCGATTGGACGCACGGCGCTCTGCAGGAGCAGGAAATTATGGCCGATCTGATCGTCGTCTACTGGCGCGACATCCCCGCCCAGGTCATCGTCAAGAAGGGCCGGCAGAACGCCAAGCGCGAACTGCCGCTGCGCTTCACCGAGGCGATCGACATGTGCGCCATGCGCACCGGCGCTGGCGGCACCGACGACTATCTTGCCGAATGGCGCAAGGCAGAACCCCTCCCGGTCAGTGACGATCTTGAAGCCGAGGCCGAGAAGGCTCTTCAGGAACTTGATGCGAAATACGACCGTGAGCGGCTGGTCGCTCTGGTCAAGGCGGGGGGCAAAGAAAATGTCTGATCCCCAATCAATGCCGGCGACGACGGCTCAAGCCGGCGTGACCCAGGCGACCATCGTCAAGAAGGCGGCGCCGAAATCCGACTACAAGCCGGCCGACGTGTCGCCACAGCGGCGTGTGCAGCGCTCTTTCGCGGTGCGCCTTTGGTCTGTGCGGCATTCGCGGCTGCTCGAATGGTTCTATGGCAAATTCGCCGACATGTTCCTGCTCCTCCATCCGCTGTGGAAGGGCATCGGCTACAGCCGTGTCGAAGGGCCTGTGAAATTCGTCGAAAAGCGCGTCAAGGGTTTCATGTTCGACTGCCGCATGTGCGGCCAGTGCATCCTTTCCTCGACCGGCATGTCGTGCCCAATGAACTGCCCCAAGCAATTGCGCAACGGCCCTTGCGGCGGTGTCCGCGCCAACGGCAATTGCGAGGTCGAGCCTGACATGCCTTGCGTCTGGGTCAAAGCCTGGGAAGGTTCGCGGAACATGGTGCATGGCGACAAGATTTTGGAAGTGCAGAAGCCGGTGGATCAGTCCTTGCGCGAAACCTCCGCGTGGCTGCGGGTCACCGCGCAGGCCGCGGCCGCCCGCAATGCGGCCCGGAATACTACGAAGACCGGAGCGTCGGCATGATCGGCCGTCAGCCAGACGAGAATCCGGCCGGCATCCATTTGCCGCTCGATCCCCTGCCCGGCCACACCTCGCGTGGCCGGCTGGAACGCGTCCTCAGGCGCGGCGAGTTCGCAGTGACGACCGAGCTCAATCCGCCTGACAGCGCCGATCCGGAAGACGTCTACAACCGCGCCAGGATTTTCGACGGTTGGGTCGACGCCATCAATGCCGTCGACGCTTCCGGCGCCAACTGCCACATGTCGTCGGTCGGCATCTGCGCGCTGCTGACCCGCATGGGCTATGCCCCGATCATGCAGATCGCCTGCCGCGACCGGAACCGCATCGCCATCCAGGGCGACGTGCTTGGGGGTGCTGCGATGGGCGTCGCCAACATGCTGTGCCTGACCGGCGACGGCGTGCAGGCCGGCGACCAGCCCGGCGCCAAGCCGGTGTTCGATCTCGACTGCATGTCGCTGCTCGAAACCTGCCGCGTTATGCGCGATAACGGCAAATTCCTGTCCGGCCGAAAACTCACGACGCCGCCGCAGCTTTTCCTTGGCGCGGCCATCAACCCGTTCGCGCCGCCGATCGATTTCCGGCCCTATCGGCTGGGCAAGAAGATCGCCGCCGGGGCACAGTTCGTGCAGAGCCAGTACTGCTTCGACGTACCGATGTTCCGCACCTACATGCAGAAGGTCCGCGATCTCGGCTATACCGAGAAATGTTTCATCCTGTGCGGCGTCGGGCCGCTGGCCTCGGCCAAGACGGCCAAATGGATCCGCTCCAACGTACCGGGCATTCACATTCCCGATCAGATCGTCAAGCGCCTGGAAGGCGCCCAGGATCAGAAGAAGGAAGGCAAGCAGCTCTGCATCGACATCATCAATGAGGTGAAGGAAATTCCCGGTGTATCCGGCGTCCATGTGATGGCCTACCGCCAGGAAGAATACGTCGCCGAGATCGTCGACGAATCCGGCGTGCTGAAGGGTCGCCGGCCGTGGAAACGCGAAATCCGCCGCGACGACCAGCTCGTTGCCGACCGGCTCGACCACATACTGCATGACGACCTCACTGAAACCCAGGTCGACATGGTCAAGACCGCGCATTGACAGCGCGAATCGTCAGCATTCGCTTGATCAGAAACAGATAACGATATAAAGAACTCTTTATATCACGATGGAGAGATTTCATGACCCGGACCATCGTCGCCTCGGCGACACGAGAAATCATCATCGGCTTCGATCAGCCCTTCTGCGTGATCGGCGAGCGCATCAACCCGACCGGCCGTAAGAAACTGGCCGCCGAAATGATCGCCGGCAATTTTGAGACCGTCATCAAGGATGCGCTGGAGCAGGCCGCCTGTGGGGCGACCATGCTCGACGTCAATGCCGGCGTCACTGCAGTCGATCCCAACGCCACCGAGCCGGCGCTGCTGGTGCAGACGCTGGAGATCGTGCAAGGCCTGGTCGACCTGCCGTTGTCGATCGACTCCTCCGTGACTGCGGCAATCGAAGCGGCGCTGAAGGTCGCCAAGGGCCGGCCGCTGGTCAATTCCGTCACCGGCGAGGAGGAAAAGCTCGAAGCCATCCTGCCGTTGATCAAGAAATACAACGTTCCCGTCGTCGCCATTTCCAACGACGAGACCGGTATTTCGATGGACCCCGATGTGCGCTTCGCCGTCGCCAAGAAGATCGTTCAGCGCTGTGCCGACTTCGGCATTCCGGCGCATGATGTGGTCGTCGACCCGCTGGTCATGCCGATCGGCGCGCTGGGCGATGCCGGCCGCCAGGTATTTGCCCTGCTACGCCGGCTGCGCGAGGAGCTCAAGGTCAACACCACCTGCGGCCTCTCCAACATCTCGTTCGGCCTGCCGCACCGTCATGGCATCAACGCCGCCTTCATCCCGATGGTGATCGGCGCCGGCATGACCTCGGCGATCATGAACCCGGTGCGGCCGCAGGAAATGGAAGCGGTGCGCGGCGCCAACGTGCTGAACGGCACCGACGAGAACTGCACCAACTGGATCAGGACCTACAAGGACTACAAGCCTGCTGAAGGCGGCCAGGCCGTTGCCGCCCGGACGCAGGTCAACGCGCCGGGCGATGGCAATGGCAATGGCGGACGCAGGCGCGGCGGCCGCGAAGCGCGTATGGCGCGGGGTTGAGCCAGGTCTTGGCCGACACGATATGGGGCCTAGGACTGGGGAGGAACCGAGACACAGCGGCATCGCTGCCGTGGCCAAGACCCGAGCTGCGTAGAAAGTAAAGTCTGGAACGTATGAACTCTCCCGTCAACATCACCGATCCGCTCGTGCTGTTCATGCCGTCGGGCAAGCGCGGGCGGTTTCCGGTCGGCACGCCGGTTCTGGATGCCGCGCGCCAGCTCGGTGTCTATGTCGAGAGCGTGTGCGGCGGGCGTGCCACTTGCGGGCGTTGCCAGATCGAGGTGCAGGAAGGCAATTTCGCCAAGCACAAGATCGTTTCCTCCAACGATCACCTCTCGCCCAAGGGCGCCAAGGAAGAGCGCTACGAGCGCGTACGCGGCCTGCCCGAGCGCCGCCGGCTGTCCTGCTCGGCGCAGATTCTCGGCGATCTCGTCGTCGACGTGCCGCAGGACACCGTCATCAACGCGCAGACCATCCGCAAGGACGCCGACACCAGGGTCATCGCCCGCGATGCGGCAATCCGCATGTGCTATGTCGAGATCGAAGAACCCGACATGCACAAGCCGCTCGGCGACCTCGACCGTCTGAAGATCGCGCTGATGAAGGACTGGGGCCTCAAGAGCCTCGATTTCGACTTCCATCTGTTGCCGCAGGTGCAAGGTATTTTGCGCAAAGGCAACTGGACCGCGACCGCCGCCATCCACAAGGACACCGACAGCGAGACCGCACGGGTCATCGCTTTGTGGCCCGGCCTCAAGAACGAGGCGTACGGACTTGCCTGCGATATCGGCTCGACCACGATCGCCATGCATCTGGTGTCGTTGCTGTCGGGCCGCGTCGCCGCCTCGTCGGGCACATCCAATCCGCAGATCCGCTTCGGCGAGGATCTGATGAGCCGTGTCTCGTACGTGATGATGAACCCGGACGGCCGTGAAGGTATGACGGTCGCCGTGCGCGAGGCCATTTCGGGGCTTGTGGACAAAGTCTGCACCGAAGGCAACGTCCAACGCAACGACATCCTGGATTCCGTGTTCGTCGGCAATCCGATCATGCACCATCTGTTCCTCGGCATCGATCCGACCGAGCTCGGCGGCGCCCCCTTCGCGCTAGCCGTCTCCGGCGCCGTGCACATCAAGGCATCGGATATCGGTTTGAAGCTCAACCAGGGCGCCAGGCTCTATATGCTTCCTTGCATTGCCGGCCATGTCGGCGCGGACGCTGCCGCAGTGACGCTGTCGGAAGGGCCGCACCGCCAGGACGAGATGATGCTGATCGTCGATGTCGGCACCAATGCCGAGATCGTGCTCGGCAATCGCCACCGGGTCGTGGCGGCCTCATCGCCAACTGGCCCGGCCTTCGAAGGTGCGGAAATCTCCGGTGGCCAGCGCGCCGCACCGGGTGCCATCGAGCGCGTCCGCATCGATCCTGAAACGCTGGAACCGAAATACCGCGTCATCGGCTCGGAACTCTGGTCCGACGAGCCGGGCTTCCTCGACAGCGTGCAGGCGACCGGCGTCACCGGTATTTGCGGCTCCGGCATCATCGAGGTGGTCGCCGAGATGTATCTCGCCGGCATCATCTCCGAGGACGGCGTCGTCGATGGATCGCTGAGCGGCCACTCGCCTCGCGTCGTCGCCAATGGCCGCACCTTCTCGTATGTGCTGAAGGAAGGCGAGCCCAAGATCACCATCACCCAGACTGATGTGCGCGCTATCCAGCTTGCCAAGGCCGCCCTTTATGCCGGCACCAAGCTTTTGATGGAAAAGCAGCACACCGATCATGTCGACCGCATCCACTTCGCCGGCGCATTCGGCTCGTTCATCGACCCGAAATACGCAATGGTGCTGGGCCTGATTCCGGATTGCGACCTCGACAAGGTCTCAGCCGTTGGCAATGCGGCCGGCGCCGGCGCCCGCATGGCGCTGTTGAACCGTGGCTATCGCCGCGAGATCGAGGAAACCGTCAGCAAGATCGAGAAGATCGAGACGGCGCTGGAGCCGAAATTCCAGGAGCACTTCGTCTATGCCATGGCGCTGCCGAATAAGATCGACCCGTTCCCCAAGCTCTCGGCGGCGGTGAAACTGCCGCCGCGCAAGACGGTGAGCGAAGACGGCATTGCCGGCGACGCCGCTCCGCGGCGGCGTTCGCGCGAAGGCCACGCCGCGCGGCGCGGGCGGGGATGACTCGCCTCCGATAGGCCGTCAGACCTTCCATTTTTCATTTGTATGCAAATGTTTCCAGATCGCGCCGATCTGGAAACGAAATCGCGTTTTCGTGAAATCCGCCAGATACATAGGCGGAGCATTTAACCGGCATCGAACGGCAGGCGGAAACAGTTTTCGGCCACCGCAACGCTCCAAGGAGATCAAGATGTCGATGTTCGAAAGCTTCGGCCGCTATGGTGCGGCCTTCAAGAAAACACGCGAAGCGCGCAAGTCGCTGCGCATCCTCAACAGCTTGCCGCCTGAGATCCAAAAGGACATTGGCTGGCCGGTGTCGCCGCGTTCGAGCGAAAGGCAGCTTTCGGTCGGATGGGGCATGCAGCGCGGATGAAATTCATCGACAATGCAAGCTGCTCGGTATTCGCCGGAGCCGCAATGCGGCTCCGGCTGCACCCAGCAATTGGCTGCGCGCCGCGTTGCTGCCGCGGCGTTGAGCTGCGCCGGTAGGCCAGAGACTTCATGGCCGGACGCTTTGTCGACAGCTGGGATCAAACGACCGTGTTGAGATTGCATCAATCTTGACTTTTTTGGTGGCGACACAATCTTCGAAATAGTCGGGGGGTTCTCTTAGTCGGCTCAGCCGAAGTCCGTGTATCTGCATGCCCAGTCTCAAAAGCCATGTCGTGTCGTTCGTCCTCAGGTACAGCCGCAAGAAGGCGTTTTCCAGCCCCGAGAACCTGCAGCGCTGGATCGCCTATGCGCGCAAGACGGAAAACCATCAGCCGCCTGCGTCGCTGCGGTCACGCCTGGAGATCACAACCCGCACGATCAACGGCTTTCCCGTCTACGAGATCGCGCCCAAGGCTGGCGAGCGGAAGCGGATTCTCTACCTGCACGGCGGCGCTTACGTCTTCGAAATCACCCCCTATCATTGGCGGCTGATCGCCGACATGGCCGACCGTCTCGGGTTCGGTATCACTGTGCCGATCTATCCCATTGCTCCCGAACACGATTTCCACGCCATGTTTGGTATGGTCGGCGCTGTCTACCGCCTGATGTTCGGCGAAACCAGCGCGAATGACATCATCTTCATGGGCGATTCCGCCGGCGGAAACATGGCCGTCGTGCTGACGATGATGGCTGCGCAAAATGGCCTGCCCTTGCCATCACGCCACGTGCTGATTTCGCCCGGTCTCGACGTGTCGCTCGCCAACCCAGAAATGTATGAGGCCGAACGCAACGATCCGTGGCTGGGCATTGCCGGCGGCCGCGAGGCGATCCGACTTTACAGCGCCGGCATAGATCCCACCGACTGGCGGATCAGCCCGGTTTACGGCGACCTGTCGGTGCTGCCCAAAACGCTGCTGCTGACCGGTTCACGCGATCTGCTCACCCCCGACAATCTGATCTTCGCGGAAAAGGCGCGCGCGGCCGGCGTCGAAATTGAGATCGTCCACGAGCAAGGCATGTTCCATGTCTGGCCGTTGATCGACATGCCGGAGGCGCGACGCGCGCGGGACAGTATAGTGGCCTTCTTGACCAACGAAACTGACAGTTACCATGCCAAGGCAGGAGAGTTGTCGCTGCAGAGGACAGGCCGCGACGGAACCCCTCGCGATCTGGTTGCGCCGCTCAGGTCGTAGTTTGGGTCAGAACTTCCCAGTTTCCCTGAACATCTCAAACGTCGCGCGGATATGGTCGGCGACTGCCTTCACCGGCGCGCTGGCGTCCGGCGTCACCACCATGGCGAGGTTGTAGGTGCCGATGTCAGGCATGCCGTCCTTCGGGCACAGCTCGACCATGTCGCTGCCGAGGAAGGATTTCGGCAGCGGCGCCACCGCAAGATCCGCCATGATCGCGGCGCGCTGGCCGGCCGTGTGCGCGCTCATATAGGCGATACGGTAATTGCGGCCCTCGCGGCCAAGCGCCTCCAATGCCCCTGCCCGCCAGGCACAGCCCTCTTCCCACAATGAGACCGGCAGCGGCTCGCGCAGATGCGCGCAACCGCCCTTGGCACCGGCCCAGACGATCGGCTCTGTGAGCAGCACTTCGGCGCCGATCGCGCTGGTCTTGTAGGAGTTGGTGAGCAGCGTGATGTCGAGCGCCCGGTCGTCCATGCGCCGGCGCAGATTGACGCTCTGGTCGATGGTGACGTCGACCGCGATCGATGGATGCGACTGTGCGAACCGCTTCAGCACATGCGGCAGCACACGTTCGCCGTAATCGTCCGGCGAGCCGAGCCGCACCACCCCGACAATGTCTGGAATGATGAACTTCGACACCACCTCGCGATTGATCGACAGCAGCCGGCGCGCATAGCCGAGCAGCATCTCGCCATCGGTGGTCAGCGTCACCGAACGGGCGTCGCGCGCGAACACCGAGCGGCCGAGAATGTCCTCCAGCTTCTTGATCTGCATGGAGACGGCCGACGGCGTGCGGAAGACCGCATTGGCCGCAGTGGTGAAGCTGCCGGTCTCGGCGATCGCGACGAAAGTGCGCAGAACATCCAGATCGAGCAGCGGCAGCGGATGATTGAGTGGGGCGTTCATGGCAAGCGACCTTCAATTTTTCTGATGCAAACCATCATTCCATTTCGTTTGATTGAACATCAGTTTGGGAGGATAGTCAACTCCATCGAAGGCAGGACGCATCGAAGTGGTCCCGAAACAACCATGACACGGACCTGCAATCGACACGAAATGAAGCTGAAACAAACCCGGTGTACCGCCTGACGCTGCAAGCGCCGGGACAACCCGGCCCAACGCGAAGGAGAATGAGATGTCTATCCTGTTATCCATCGGTCGGATCGCGACCGAGTTCAGCGAGGCCCGTGCCCGCTACCAGACGGAACGCGCCATCCGCGCGCTGCCGATTGAACTGCAGAAGGATATCGGCTGGCCTGAAGCTGCCGATGCCAAGGCCGGCACTCGCCATGGTGTGGGATCCTGGGCTGGAGCAAAGTAAACCGTGTGTATCAACAGCTGAAGGCCTGCCGCGCAGATCAGCCCGGCAGGCCTTTTTGTTTGTACTCCAATGATTTTCCCGAGCCATGTCGCCGTCGCATGCCGCATATGAGCAAGTCGCATAGCAGCCCGCACTGGCAATCAACACATTGTAAATAATCGAAAATCCGGGGCAGAATGCCCAAATTTGTCGCATTCCGTGTCGCTTTTCATATCAAGTGCTTCGCTTTTGCGATTTAGTTTCCCCTCACGTAAGCCTATATCATCATCAACAAACGAGCTGCCCCACTCCATCAAGCGAAGGCGACCCGTCTGAGCAACCGAATGGAGATGATCATGAAGCTTTTTGCCCGCCTCTTTGCCCGTCGCGAAATGAACCTGACGACCGCGCTCGAGCGCCAGCGCCTGGCCAACACCATGCCTGGCCAGACCGGTGCCATGGCTGCCGCGCGCCTCGGCTTCGTCGCCTGAGACGCGGCAATCCCGGCGGAAGCAGCCTAGCGCTGCTTCGAAGTCGATCCAGCGCCGCTTCGGTTTTGCCGAGGCGGCGTTTTCGTGTGCGCAGACTGCGTAGGCTCGTTTGGTCGATCCGGCGGCATGTCGCGTCCTTCGCCGCATAGCGATTGCCCATTTGCGACCCGTGTCGCAAATAAAGTCGCTCCGTTGCCATCTAGCCAATTGACAGGAAACGTCTTTCCTGATGTCGCTATGCTAATCGCGACATCCTGTTCGCGCCATTGCAGCGTGAGGATCTACCCGTGAACGTCGTAAAGCACCCGATCCGGCGATCGTTCGTATTCTTCCTGGTCCCCGATTTCACCATGATCGCCTTCGCGACGGCGCTCGATCCATTGCGTTCGGCCAACCGCATGCTCGGCTATGAAGCCTATCGCTGGCGGCTCGCCAGCATCGACGGCAAGCCGGTGCGCGCCTCGAACGGCGTCGAATGCGCCGTCAACACCTCGCTGGAGGAAGAGCGCAAGAAAATGTCCGGACCGGACCGGCCGAACATGGCCATCGTCTGCAGCGGCATCAATGTCGAGCGCTACCAGAACAAATCGGCCTTTGCCTGGTTGCGCGAGGAGTACAATCGCGGCGTTGCCGTCGGCGGCCTGTGCACCGGCGCGCATATCCTGGCCGCCGCAGGCCTGCTGTCCAACAAGCGCTGCGCCATCCATTGGGAGAACCTGCCAGGCTTTTCCGAGGCGTTCCCCAAGGCCAATGTCTTCGCCGACCTCTTCGAGATCGACCAGAACATCTACACCTGCGCCGGCGGCACCGCCGCGCTCGACATGATGCTGAAGCTGATCGGCGACGATTTCGACGAAAGCCTCGTCAACCGCGTCTGCGAGCAGGTGCTGACCGATCGCGTGCGCAGCCCGACCGACCGCCAGCGCCTGCCGCTGCGCGCCCGCCTTGGCGTGCAGAATTCCAAGGTTCTGACCATTATCGAGCTGATGGAAGCCAATCTCTCCGAGCCGCTCTCGCTGATCGAGGTCGCCGACCATGTCGACCTGTCGCGCCGGCAGATTGAGCGCCTGTTCCGCACCGAGATGGGGCGCTCCCCTGCCCGTTACTATCTGGAGATCCGCCTCGACCGCGCCCGGCACCTGCTGATCCAGTCGTCGTTGCCGGTGGTCGAAGTGGCGGTCGCCTGCGGCTTTGTTTCCGCCTCGCATTTCTCCAAATGCTATCGCGAGTTGTACGCCCGCTCGCCGCAACAGGAACGCGTCGACCGCAAGCAGCTTCTGGCGGCTTGATCCAGCACGTTTCGCGGGCGCGGCCGAAATTGTCATGACATTGTCTGGCGAAATGTGGTATCCCTCAATCGAGAGGTACCAATGACGACCAGAACCACCAGATCGGAAAAACTGGACTTGCGCCTTACCCCCCAGGCAAAGCGTACACTCGCAACCGCCGCCGCGACTGAACGCCGTTCGCTCAGCGATTTCGTGCTTGAAAGCGCGCTTGCACGAGCCGAAGAAACATTAGCCGACCGGCGCAGCTTCCATCTCGACGCCGAAAAATGGGTCGCGTTCATGGCAGCGCTCGACGCGCCAACGCGTGATCTCCCCCGCCTCAAGCGCCTATTGAACGAACCAAGCATCTTTTCCGGTCGCGATCCAGCGTGAGCGAATTCCAGATCGAGAAACTGGCCCGCAAGCATTTGGTGGACATGTTCGACTGCGGTGAAGAACCGCTCAATCGCTTTCTCGTACGCTATGCATTCCAAAACCAGCAAGCCAATGCTTCGCAGACCTACATTGGTCTCTCTGGCGAAGATGTGATCGGCTTTTATACCCTAGTCGTTGGTGAAGTTAAATATGAGGGTGCGCCCGAGCGATTGACGAAAGGTCTCGCACGCCATCCGGTGCCTGTAATGCTGCTGGCGCGTCTTGCGGTCAGTCTGGACTGGCAAGGCAAAGGCGTCGGCGGCGGACTGTTGCGCGATGCCGTCCTGCGCAGTTTGCAGGCGGCCGATATTGCAGGTATCCGCGCGGTCGTCGTCCACGCCAAGAACGACGGCGCCCGCACGTTTTACGAGCGCTACGGATTCGCGCAATCGCCGACGGACCCGCTGCATCTTTACGTGCTTATCAAGGACTTACGAAGTCTCTGAGCCGTTCAGGCGCCTTGCTGACCCGACTATATCTGCGCCGTGCGCATCGCCTCGACGCGGATATCTTCTGTCAGCCGCGCCTTCAGTGCCGAAAACTCCGGGCTGGTCTTCAGCGTGTAGTGGCGCGGATGCGGCAGGTCGACGGCAACGTCCGATTTGATGCGGCCCGGCCGTGCCGTCATCACGACCACGCGCGACGCCATGAAGATCGCCTCCTCGATGTCGTGGGTGACGAACAGCACCGTTTTTTGCCGGCGCTCCCAGATGCCGAGAAGCAGTTCCTGCATCAGCCCGCGGGTCTGGTTGTCGAGTGCGCCGAACGGCTCGTCGAGCAGCAGAATCTCCGGATCGTTGGCCAGTGCCCGGGCAATCGCGGTGCGCTGCTGCATGCCGCCGGAAAGCTGCTTCGGCCAATGGTTTTCAAAACCTCTCAGCCCGACGAGATCGACGTAAGAAGCGACGATTTCGCTGCGCTCGTGCTCGGCCATTCCACGTTCGCGCAGGCCGAAGGCGATGTTCTCGGCGACCGTCAGCCACGGAAACAGCGTATAGGACTGGAAAACCATGCCGCGGTCTGGACCGGGCCGGTCCACCACCCTGCCGTCGAGCAGAACACGTCCCCCACTCGGCGCTTCGAGGCCGGCGACGATCCTGAGCAGCGTCGACTTTCCACAGCCGGATGGCCCCAGGATGGTGATGAAGTCGTTGGCGGCGACCGCCAGATCGATCGGCATCAGCGCCTTGACCGGCTGCCCACCGCCGACACCGGCGAAGGTGCGCGAGACGCCTTCGATGAGCAGCTTGCTCACGCCAGGCTCCATGGAAACAGCCAACGGTTAAGCGCCTTGAAGGCGAAATCGGACAACAGCCCGATCAGGCCGATGACGATGATGCCGAAGATGATCTGCCCTGTCGCCAGCCGCGACTGGCTGTTGATGATCATGTAGCCGATGCCCGACGACGAGCCGATCAGCTCGGCGACGATGACATAGGTCCAGGCCCAGCCGAGCACCAGCCGCAGGGTCTCGGCAATCTCCGGCGCATTGGCCGGCATGATCACGCGCCGCACGATGCCGTTGTCGGACGAGCCAAGCGTGTAGGCCGCCTCGACCAGGTCGCGCCGTGTGCCGCCGACCTTGACCGCGATGATCAGGATGATCTGGAACACCGAGCCGACGAAGATCACCAGCAGTTTTTCGAGCTCGCCAACGCCCGCCCACAGGATGAGCAGCGGGATGAAGGCCGATGCCGGCAGATAGCGGGCGAAGGAGACGAACGGCTCCAGGAACGCCTCCACGGGCTTCCAGGCACCCATCACGATGCCGAGCGGCACGGCAACGATGGCCGCCATCAGGAACCCGCCGAAGACGCGCCAGATGGTGATAAGGATGTCGAGCCAGAAGCGGTCCTCGACCAGCAGCCGCCAACCGTCTCTCACCATCGACAGCGGATCGGCAAGGAAAATGCGATTGACGTGGCCGCCAAGCGTGATCCACGCCCAGAACGCCACGAACAGCACGAAGAACGAAATGCCGAGCACGGTTCGAATGCCCGGCGAGACCGGATGCAAGGGGCGCGGCATCTTCGACCGTCCTCTGATCTGAATGAAAAAGCGGCGGCGCACGCGCCGCCGCCGGGCGACAATCCTGCCGGTTAGTCGGCGACGGCGCTGGTGTCGGCCAATGTCGAGACGTCAGGCGCTTCCTTGATCAAACCCATCTGCAGCAGAAGCTCGCCGGCGGTCTTGGAAAAGTCCTGGAATTCCTTGGTGAAGAACTGCTTGTTTTCAGCCTTGTCGGCCCATTTCAGGTATTTGGCCGACTCTTCGAATTCCTTGGCCGACTGCTTCACGTCGGCACCCATCGTCTCATAGGATTTCGCCGGATCGCTCTTGATCAGGTCGAGTGCCTCGAAATAGCTGTCGGCAAGCGCCTTGCCCGCATCCGGATTGGCCTTGAGGAACTCCGGCGTGCAGCCGACCGTATCGAGCACCATCGGATAGTCGAGAGTGGTCACAAGGATATGGCCCTGGTCGGACTTTTCGCGCACCGCCGAGATGAACGGCTCATAGGTGACCGCCGCATCGTTCTGGCCGGCGAGAAACGCCTGCGCCGCCGCATCCGGCTCCAGGTTGACGACCGTCACGTCCTTGGTCGACATGCCGTTCTTGTTGAGCACCCAGGCCAGCATGAAATAGGGCGAGGTGCCCGGCGCCGAAGACGCGACCGACTTACCTTTGAGATCGGCGACGGTCTTGATGTCGTTGCGGGCGACGATGCCGTCGGCGCCGTAGGATTTGTCGAGCTGGAATATCTGCTTGGTCGTCACGCCATTGGCGTTCCAGACCAGCCAGGTCTCGACCGTGGTGGCGGCGCATTGCAGGTCGCCGCTGGCGATGGCGAGCGGCCGGCTGGCTTGCGGCACCTTCTTCAAGGTGACGTCGAGGCCGTGCTTTTCGAAGATGCCGGCCTGCTTGGCGAGCGTCAGCGGCGCAAAGCCGGTCCATCCACTGATGCCGATGCTGACCGATGTGGCGGCCATCGCCGGCGCGGACAATCCGACGGCAAGCGTCAAGCTTGCGGCAAGAATTCCGATCCTGTTCATGTCGGTTCCCCTTTTATGTGTTCGGATGGGGAATTGTGTCACAGACGCCCGCAGGCTTGTCAATGAAGCAGATGCTGCACTGCGGTATGTCACCATCGACAGCAAACTCCGCCATCAGCGGCTGTTGTACATCCAGCTGCGGTCGCGCCACATTTTTTCGCCGACCAGGCAGTCGGTGACGGGGATGTCCTGTGCCAGCACCAATGGCGGATGCGCCGCCTCTTCCGCCGCTCGCTGCGGCGAGGCCGGACCGGCAAGCTCCAGCACCAGCTTGCGGCGGATGGCCTCCGGAAACTGCGTCCAGTCATTGACCGGGATCATGAAGGAGCCCGGCCCGCCGATGACGCAGTCGCTGTAGTAGCGGTCGAGATTGTTGACATCGTAAGCGCTGCTGAACCCGCCCCTGGTCATCAGCGGCAGGCCGTTGACGGTGATGCCTTGCTTGATCACGGCGTCGCGGGTGATATCGACAGGTGCGCCCTGGTTGTTGGGGCCGTCACCCGAAATGTCGATCACCCGCTTGACGCCCTGGAAGCCGCTTTCAGCAAAGAGATCGCTGGCGAATTCCAGCGCGCCGGAGATCGAGGTGCGCCTGGCACTGGCCGGCGGATGAGCGGAAAGCTGCGCTGCCAGCCGCTCGGCGTCGGCACGATTGGCGATCACCGTCCACGGCACGACGACCTGCTGCCAGGTCGCGCCAGCCCATTCGACATAGGTGACGGCAATCTTGCCATGAGCGCCTTCGCCGATTGCCTGCAGGACATCGTCATGCGTCAGCGCCGCCGCATAGCCATGACGCTGGATTTCGAGCTCGTCCGGCGACATGGACAGCGAAACGTCGACTGCCAGTACCAGTTCGATGTCGACCGGCTCGGCGGCGCGGGAGTTTGCAGTCAGCCATAGCACCGACGCCAGCGCGGCGGCACCCGAGACGAGATGTCTTGCACGGGCAAAACCAGACACGCCGCACGGTAAGCGAAAATCGCCGATCGACAAAGAGAAAAGCCCGGTGGAGAGCCGGGCTCATCCGGTCACATTTTTGCGAACCGCCGGAAAACGAATTTCATTTGTGGATGCGGTGCCCGCCCCGTCCCCGCCACTCCACGGCCTTCTCGACATCCGTCTCGGAGGATGGGTCCGGCTTCGGTTTTCTAGCACCGACCCCGCGCGCTGCCCTCCAGTTCGGCTTGAATGACGGCGGAAGCCACAACAGAATACCTGCAACCGCGGCAGGCAAGATGATCGCAAAACGCAGAATTGAAAGTACGATGCCGCAGATGCCGACGATCTGCGCGGCCCGGCGGACGCCGAAGCGTCTCAGGAACAAATGTCTTGCAATCACGCCGCCATCCAGATCGTAGGCGGGCAGGATGTTGAGAATGATAAGTGACACGTTCAACAATGCGCCAATCCAAAGCGTCCATTCCAGAGGACCGGCCGATCTTGACGGCAGCCACCCGAATGGCCTTTCGGGCGCAACTGGGATGAGTTCTCCAAAAACCAGATAATAGGCCGCATCGAAAAACGCGGCGAGCGCGACGTTCGCCAGGGGACCCGCTATCGCAATCCGCGCCCAGGCAGGCGATGGCGCTGCGGCGCGTTTGAAACGCGTGAGCCCGCCGAAGAGATATAATTCTATCATGTCGGTGGCGACGCCTTGTCGGCGTCCGATCCAGGCGTGCGCCAGTTCGTGCAGAAATATCGACGCAAACAGAAGCGCTGCAAAGATAGAGGTATGGATCAGTGCATCCTTGGGTCGGCTCGCCCACTCGTTCAGGAAGGGCAGCACAATGGGAATTGCGAAGGTCCAGCTGACGCGAACCGGGATATTCCGGTTCAGCTGAAACACAAGCGCATCGTTTTTTCTGTCCCAGCCGATCCGCCGCAAAGGCACCCCCCAATCGCAGCGCGACGGAAAGCGAGAATCATCGCTCCACAAAGCGAAAAGCCCGACGATGAATCGGGCTTCTGCATTCAGGTCCTGCTGGCACTGCTCGGCTTGCCTGTGTGGAGAATCGGCAGGCAAGCAACGCTTAGCTGCGCGGATTGAGGTTCTCCGGGTCGTAGAGCGGCCTGTAGCCGACGGCGGCCACTTCGACCGGGTACTTCTCGCCGAAATATTCGACGCTCAGCTTGCGGCCCTCCTGGCAATACGCCCAGGGCAGGTAGGCGAGCGCGATGTTCTTGCCGAGGGTCGGACCATAGGCCACCGAGGTCGTGAAGGAGCGGCGGCCGAGCTCGTCGACGAGCGTCTCACCGGTTTGCGGGTCCATCACCGGCATCGTGCCAACCGGATAGCGGGGAACACCATTCGAATCTGTATTGTCCGTCATGATAAGCGTGCAAAGCATGGCCGGCTGATGCACCCGGGCGCGATATTCCAGATGCTTTGCCTTGCCGCAGAAATCGGCCTCCTTGACTTTCGGACGGGCAAGGTCGGCTTCCAGCAGATTGTATTCGGTCAAGAGGTCCGCGTTTTGCAGGCGCAGGCTCTTCTCCATGCGGCGGCTGTTGGCATAGGTCTCGACGCCAAAGGCCATCACGCCGGTCGACCGCAGCGCGTCCCAGACAGCCAGGCCGTCCTCGTAGCGCATGTGCAGTTCCCAGCCTTGCTCGCCGACATAGGAGATGCGGAAGGCGGTCACGTCCTTGCCGGCGATCCTGACCGGCTTGATCGCGGCAAAGGGAAAATTCTCAGGCGTCAGTCCGTCGAGGTTTTCCACGACCTTGCCCAATGTTGCCCGCGCGTTCGGACCCCAGATGCCGACGGTCACATATCTCTCGGTCACATCGGTGACGGTAACGTCGAAGCCTTTGTCCTCTGCCGTCCGGCGCATGTACTGGAAGTCGCGCGGCCCGGCATCGGCGCCGTCGATGACGCGGCAGCGGTCGGCCATGCGGATGACGGTCAGGTCGGCGCGCACCATGCCTTCCTCGTCGAGGAAATGGGTATAGATGCCCTTGCCGATATTGCCGTCACCGCCGATCTTTGCCGCGCACAGCCATTCCATCAGCGCGACATGGTCCGGGCCTTCCACGTCGTACATGGCGAAATGCGACAGATTGACGATGCCGCAATCCTCGCTCATCGCGAGATGCTCGGCGTTCGAGACGCGCCAGAAGTGGCGGTTATCCCATTCGTTTTGGCGCACCGGCACCCGGTTGCCGTATTTCTCGAGCAGATGCTCGTTGGCGGCGTAGCCATGGGCGCGCTCCCAGCCGCCGAGCTCCATGAAATAGCCGCCGAGTTCCTTCTCGCGCTCCCAGAAGGGCGAGCGGCGGACATTGCGAGCCTTGGAGAAGGGCTCGCGCGGATGGACCGCCGGGTTGTAGACCTTCATCGCGGTTTCGATGCAGCGATCCCAGATGAACTGTTCTTTCGTCTGGTGCGGATAGAAACGCGAATAGTCGATGGCGTGGTGGTCGATCGCCGTGCGGCCGTCCGTCATCCAGTCGGCGATGAGCTTGCCCATGCCGGGGCCGTCCTTGACCCAGATCGCCACGGCATACCAGAGGCCCCTGACCTTCTGGCTTTCGCCCATCGAGGGGCCGCCGTCCGCCGTCACCTGCAATAGGCCGTTGAAGGAATGGCTCTCATTGTAGCCCAGCTCGCCCAGGATCGGCGTCAGTTCCATGGCGCGCTCGAGCGGCGCCAGGATCTGCTCCATGTCGAGATCGCGTTGCGACGGCGAAAGCCGCGCCTCGTTTTTCTCGAGAATATCGCGCGGATGGCAAAGGCGCGGATTGGTCTCTTCGTAATAACCCCATTCGATCTGCCCGCCTTCGGCGGTCTTGGGATCGCCGGTATCGCGCATGTAAGCCGAGTTGCCCTGGTCGCGCAGCAGCGGCCAGCCGATCTCCTTGCCGGTGCCGGCGAACTCGGTGTACGGCCCGAAGAAGGTAAGCGGATGGTCGATCGGCATGACCGGCAGGTCCTCGCCCGCCATTTCCGCGATCAGTCGTCCCCAGATGCCGGTGCAGACCACGACATAGTCGGCCTCGATGGTGCCGCGGTCGGTCACCACGCCCTTGATGCGGCCGTTCTCGATGACGAGCGACCTGGCGGACGTATTGGCAAACGCCCTGAGTTTGCCGGAAGCTTCCGCCTGATCGACAAGCTTGCCGGCGACGGTCTGCGAGCGCGGGATGACGAGGCCGGCGTCGGGATCCCACAGGCCGCCCTGTACCATCTGTTCTTCGATCAGCGGGAATTTTTCCTTGATCTCGGCGGGATCGATCAGGCGGGCGCGTGTGCCGAAGGCCTTCGCCGAGGCGATCTTGCGCTTGATCTCCGCCATGCGGGCGTCGTCGCCGACGCGGGCAACCTCGAGGCCGCCGATGCGCGCGTAGTGACCCATCTTTTCGTAGAAATCGATGGAATAGAGCGTCGTCCAGCACGACAGGAAATCATGGCTGGTCGTGTAGCAGAAGTCGGAGGCATGCGCCGTCGAGCCGATATCCGTCGGGATGCCCGATTTGTCGATGCCGACTATATCGTCCCATCCGCGCTCGATCAGGTGATGGGCGACCGATGCGCCGACGATGCCGCCCAGCCCGACGATGACGACCTTCGCCTTTTCCGGAAACCCTGCCATTGCCCGCGACTCCAAGATGCCATTGCGAGCAGACTATAGGGCGGCGCGGCGCCGCGCTTGCAGCCTGTTTGCGACATCGTCAAAAAAGCCCGCGCCACCAGCCCGTCGAATGCAGTTAGACCTACGCCTTCGCCCTGCTCGGTATGAAGGCGCTGCTAGAGCCCGTCCTGCGCAGCTTCGAAGAAAAGTGCATACCTTCATCGCCGATTACCGGAAGCAAATAAAAGGCCGGGCGTTTGCCCGGCCTTCAAAAATCATGGCGTCGACTTTACTTGATGCGCGCGACGCCGCCCGAGATCTCAATCGTCTCCGAACCGGTCAGCGCCTCGAGGTCGCCATTCGGCAAGGTAACAAAACAGCCGCTCGGGCAAAATTCCACGGTTTCGCCAGCGGCCAGCGCCAGCTCGGTCTTGCCGCCGCCTTCCGTCACGATCAGCGTGCGGGTCTCGGCGTCCTTGTTGACCGCGCTGGCGGCATGGGCCGAACCGCCCACGGCCAGAAAAGCGATGGCGGCGACGAGAGACTTCCACATTTTGCAGTATCGGTGTTGCCACCGCCTCTGTTGCATTTCGCAAGGCATTCTCGCCGTTTGCAGGTGAGCTTATATGCAATGCAAGCTGAACGGCAACTGAATGCCGCATTCATGCCGCAATTGGTTTCCGAGGGCTTGAAGGCAAGCTCCAATCAGCTAGTCAGGATCGGGCTTCCGCACCTTGCGTGCTGATTTGGCGAGACGTTTCGCCTCGGCCACTGCCAAGGCTTTTGCTTGCGCTCGCTCGGCGAATTCGACTTCGATCTTGTCGTCGTCGATCGGCCACGCTTCGTGCTTCTTGGTCTCGACGACGGCGCGCGGCGTCGACGGAATTTCGATATGCTGGTCGGCGAACACATCGAAGATTGCAAAGCGGATGTCGTTCTGGACGATATTGCCACTAAGAACGTCTGCCAGGAACACGCGAATCTCGAATTCGAGCGCGGCGGGGCCGAAATTGGAAAACAGCACGAAGGGTTCGGGGTTTTTCAGCACCAACGGATGACTGCGCGCGATCTCCAACAGGACGCCATGCACGTGCTTGATGTCGCTGCCATAGGCAACGCCGACCTTGATATCGATGCGGCCGAGCTTGTTGCGGTGCGTCCAGTTGCCGACCGCATTGTTGATCAGGTTCGAATTGGGCAGGATCACCGACTGCCGCTGGAACGTTTCGATCTCGGTGGCGCGTACACTGATCTTCTTGACCGTGCCGCTGATGTCACCGGCGACGATCCAGTCGCCGACCTTGAACGGCCGCTCGGCCAAAAGGATCAGGCCCGAGACGAAGTTGGAGACGACATTCTGCAGGCCGAAACCGATGCCGAGAGACAGGGCGCCGGCGACCAGCGCGAGATTGGAGAGGTCGATACCGGCCGCCGAGATGCCGACCAGTGCCGCGACCGCGACGCCGGCATAGCCGACCGCCAGCCGGATCGAATTGCGCACACCGGTGTCGACCCGGCCGCGCGCCATCACCGAACCGTCGAGCCAGCCCTGGAACCAGCGCGTCAGGAAATAGCCGATGATGAAGACGACGACGCCAGTGAGGATGCCGGTGACCGAGATCGTCACCGAGCCTATGGTGAGGCCCGTCGCCAATTTGTAGGCCCAGGCCTGGATGTCGCCGGGCTGGAAGCCCCACATCAACAGGATCAGCGGCAGGAACACCAGCACGATCATGATGTTTATGGCGGCGCTGACGACAAGCCCGAGCTGGTCGAGCGCGGTCTCTTCGTAGCTTGAATTGGCCGCTAGCCAGCGCCCGATCGAAGTGTTGGCGAAACCACCTTCCATGCCGATCGCCCGCGCCGACAGGAAGCCGATATAGGCGGTGACCAGGATAGTGCCGGTAACCACGACCTGCACCGAGACGAAAATAGCAAGGCCGATAAAGCCGAGCAGCGCCGACGCTATGGTGAATAGCCCTAGCGCGACGGCGGTGTAGCGCAGCCATGCCGGCCACGGGCGCCAGCTCCCGTCGGCAGCCTTGAACGGCTTCAGCAGCCCCATCAGGATCAGGATGACGCCGACGCTGATGGTGGCGACAAAGCTTCTGGCGATGGTCAGCGATAGCGGCGAGCCCATCTTGTCGTTGACGACCGACAGGAAATAATTGATGCCGATGGCGACGGCCATGGCAGTCGTCAGCCGCACCAGCCAGCGCGCCGGGCCGGTTTCGACAGGGATCAGACGCCAGTTCGGCAATCGCGGTTCCAGCGCCGCATTGGTCAGCCGGTTGACGCAGAACACCACCGCGATAACGGCAACCAACGAATTCAGGAAGATGCCGATGTCGCCGCGCAAGACATTGTAATAATTGAAGAAGAAGACCGTCGAGATAAGGAAGGCGCCAACCGCCAGCGACGGCAGCAATGTCGACCAGAACGCCACCGACAGGCGGCTGAGATAGGATGGATCTTCGATGGAAGGATCGGCTTCGAAGACGCGGCCGAACAGGCGCCGCCCGCCGACAAAAAGCACGGCGGCCAGCGCAAGCGCCATCAACGTCGCGGCAAGAATTGCCTGGAACTTGAACTTGAAGGCGAAGCTCAGCCAGGACGACACCGCTTTGTAGAAACTGGTAAATTCGTCGTTGGCATCGGAGATGACCTCCGGGCTCAATGCATCGGACAGCACGTAGCGCTTGGTGAGCTGATTGCGGAACAGCTCGCTGCGCATGTTGCCGATCTTCTCGATCAGCCCGCTGATGCGGATCGACAGGTTCTGCGCGCTGGCAATGACGGCGTTGATCTCGGCTTTTTCGGAAGCCAGCGCCTGGCGTTCACCGGTCACGATGTCGGGCTCGGTCGGCTGGCCCGCGGCCGGCGGAGGTCCCAGCGTCTCGATCCGATCGTTGATATCGCCGAGACGCGAGCGGAACGCCAGCGCGCTGGTGAGCGCCGCCCGCGACAGATCCTCCAATTGCAGGCGGATTTCCACGAGGGTGGCATCGTCTTGGCCATCCTGCTGTATCTTCTTCTCGAGATCGTCGGTTTTGGCCGTCAGGCTCTGGATGACCTTCTGCTGGTCTGTAACCAGCCCGGCGGCACCCTGCCCGAGCGCCTGCGCCATCGCGTCGAACGACGGCGGCGCCAAGACAACAAGCGCAACGATCAGGACCAGGCGGAGTAAACGAAAGAACATGATTTTTCTGGCGACTCGCGGGCGGCATCGGCAGTTTTGAAGCACGTCCTTGATAAAGACGCTCATATCACGGGGCAAGTCATGCCAGGCGGCTCGTTTTCGAAGTCCGCCAATCGAAGTCGGCCAATCCAATCGAAGTCGGCCAATCCAATCGAAGTCGGCCAATCCAGTCGAAGTCGGGGAGTCGAAAAGCGATGGCGCAATCTTGGCTTTGCGTTGGCGGCCTGCTCTATAGTCTGCCGCAAAGCCTGAAATGGATGACAATAAGAATGGCGGAATATTCGGCCTTTTCGCTTCTCAAGAACGCGCTGACCGGAAACAAGGACTGGAGGCCGGCCTGGCGCAAGCCCGACCCGAAGGCGTCCTACGACGTGATCGTCATCGGCGGCGGCGGCCATGGCCTGTCGACCGCCTACTACCTAGCCAAGGAGCACGGCATCACCAATGTCGCGGTGCTGGAGAAGGGCTGGCTCGGTTCCGGCAATGTCGGCCGCAACACCACGGCGGTCCGTTCCAACTATCTCCTGCCGGCCAACACGCGCTTTTACGAGCATTCGATGAAGCTGTGGGAGAACCTGGCCCATGACCTCAACTACAACGTCATGTTCTCGCAGCGCGGCTGCCTGAACCTCGCCCACACACCTGCTCAGCTCGACGACTATGCCCGGCGCGGCAACGCCATGCGCCATCTCGGCGTTGACGCCGAACTGATGACCACGGCCGAAATCGCGCGCCTGGTGCCGGCGCTCGACGTCTCAGCCACCGCGCGTTTCCCGATCGTCGGCGGCCTGATGCAGCGGCGCGCCGGCACCGCCCGCCACGACGCCGTCGCCTGGGGCTATGCGCGCGGCGCAGATCGCCGCGGCGTCGACATCATCGAAAATTGCGAGGTCACCGGCTTCCTGCGCGACGGCGACCGCATCACCGGCGTCACGACAACGCGCGGCGAAATCCGCGCAAAAAAGGTAGCGGTCGCGGTTGCCGGCAGCACCGGGCGGGTCATGCGGCTTGCCGGCATCGAGACGATGCCGATCGAGAGCCACGTGCTGCAGGCCTTCGTCACGGAATCGCTAAAACCGTTCATCGATACGGTCCTGACCTTCGGCATGGGCCATTTCTACATGTCGCAATCGGACAAGGGCGGCCTTGTCTATGGCGGCGATCTCGACGGCTACAACAGCTACGCCCAACGCGGCAGCCTGCCGATCGTCGATGAGGTGATGAGCGAGATGCTGGCGCTGTTCCCTGGGCTGGCCCGTGTCCGCATGCTGCGCTCATGGGGCGGCGTCTGCGACATGTCGATGGACGGCTCGCCAATCATCACCACCGGTCCGCTGCCGGGCATGTATCTCAACTGCGGCTGGTGCTATGGCGGCTTCAAGGCGACGCCGGCTTCCGGCTGGTGCTTTGCCTGGACCATTGCCAAGGACGAGCCGCACGGTCTCAACTCGGCCTTCACGCTCGACCGCTTCTACCGTGGCCTGGTGATCGACGACAAGGGCCAGGGCGCCACGCCCCGGCTGCATTAGGTTAGAGATCCATGCTCATCACCTGCCCCTATTGCGGCCCGCGCGACGTGATCGAATTCACCTATCAGGGCGACGGCAATCGCCAGCGCCCACAGCCCGCCTCGCAGAACCTCGACGCCTGGAACGCCTATGTCTACGACCGGCTTAATCCAGCCGGCGACCACAATGAGATCTGGCAGCATTCCGGCGGCTGCCGCGCCCATCTCAGGGTCGTGCGCAACACGCTGACGCACGAGATCTCCAGCACCGCGTTCGCGCGCGGCGACCACAACTCGGTTGCGCGGCACCGGGCCGAGGACAAGCCATGAGCCCGCGCCGTACAGAGGCCGGGGGCCGCATCGACCGGCTGCGGACCATCCGTTTCACCTTCGACGGCGCGCCTTATACCGGCCATGCCGGCGACACGCTGGCTTCGGCGCTGCTGGCCAACGGCATCACCCTGTTTGGGCGTTCGTTCAAATATCACCGCCCGCGCGGCGTGCTGACCGCCAGCGTCGAGGAACCGAACGCGCTGGTCACAGTGTTGAGGGGCGAGGTTCGCGAGCCGAACATCCCCGCCACAATGGTCGAGATTTATGACGGGCTGGCCGCAATCAGCCAGAACCGCTTCCCTTCGCTTGCCTGGGACGTCAGTGCCGTGAACCAGCTCGGCGGCAAGCTTTTGTCGGCCGGCTTCTACTACAAGACCTTCATGGGACCGGTGATCGGTCCGCTGAAGGGCACTCGCTTCTGGATGTTCTGTGAGCATTTCATCCGCCGTGCCGCCGGCCTGGGCAAGGCAGGCACGGCTCCCGATACGGCGCGCTACGAACGCATGAACGCGTTTTGCGATGTGCTGGTAGTCGGCTCCGGCCCGGCGGGGCTGATGGCCGCCAGGGCGGCTGCCGATCAGGGTGCACGCGTCATCCTGGCCGAGCTCGAGCCGCATTTCGGCGGCTCGGCCAATTGGTCGGGCGAGACGATCGATGGCATGCCGGCCGCCGACTGGGCAGCGCGCGCCGCCGGCCAGCTCGAAGGCCGTGACAATGTCCGCCTGCTGCCGCGCACCACCGTCTGGGGCTATTATGACGGCAACACGCTTGCCGCGCTCGAACGTGTCACCGACCACAAGGAAACGCCCGGCAAGGGCGAATCGCGCCATCGCTACTGGACGATCCGCGCCAAGTCGGTGGTGCTGGCCACCGGATCCCTGGAGCGTCCGCTGGTCTTTCCAGGCAATGATCGGCCAGGCGTAATGCTGGCGCATGCTGCCGAGCGTTATGCCATTGAATATGGCGTGCTGCCCGGCGACAGGATCGGGCTGTTCACCAACAATGACAGCGCCTATCGCGCGGCCCTGGCGCTGAAGAAGGCCGGCGCCGTGGTCGTCGCCATCATCGACGTGCGCCCTGAGCTTTCGAGCGAAATGCGCAAGCTGGCCGGCGAGACCGAGGCCGAGATCCTTTCTGGCCACGCGGTGATCGCCACCGAGGGCGGCAAGGCGCTTTCCGGCTTCAAGGTGCAGCGCTTCGACATGGTCAACGGCGCGCTTTCCGGCGATGCGCGCAGCATCCACGCCGATTGCCTATTGATGTCGGGCGGCTGGTCGCCGACCATTCATCTGGCCAGCCAGGCCGGAGCCAAAGCGGAATGGAACGAAGCATTGCAAGCGTTCCTGCCGCCCAAGCCGACGACACAGCAATGGATCGGCGCCGGCGCCTTCACCGGCAGTTTCTCCACCGCCGAGGCGATCGCCGAAGGTCGCGCCGCCGGTCTTTCCGCTGCGGGCGCAACCGCCACGCCGGCGGCCTTGCCTGCCGTCGAAGCAGCACCTGGCGATCCCGATCCGGCGCCGGTGTTCGAGATCAAGGCCGAAGGAAAAAGCTTCGTCGACTTCCAGCATGACGTGACGGCGGATGACGTGCGGCTGGCGCATCGCGAAGGCTTCGTCTCGGTCGAGCATCTGAAGCGCTACACCACGCTCGGCATGGCAACCGACCAGGGCAAGAGCTCCAACATACCCGGCCTGGCCATAATGGCCGAGGCGCTGGGCAAGCCGATCCCGCAGGTCGGCACGACGCGCTTTCGCCCGCCCTTTTCGGCGGTGTCGATCGGCTCGCTAGCCGCCGAACGCTTCGGCGATCTGAAGCCCGAGCGGCTGACGCCGATGCATGACTGGCACGTCGCCAACGGCGCCACCATGTATTCCGCCGGCCTGTGGTATCGGCCGATGATCTACGGCCATCCCGGCGAGACGATCGAGCAGGCCTATGTCCGCGAAGCGAGAGGCACGCGCGAGAGCGCCGGCATCGTCGATGTCTCGACACTGGGCAAGATCGCGGTGCAAGGCCCCGACGCGGCGGAATTCCTCGACCGCCTATACACCAACATGTTTTCGACGCTGGCCGTCGGCAAGGCGCGCTACGGGCTGATGCTGCGCGAGGACGGTCTCGCCTTTGACGACGGCACCACGTGGCGCCTCGGCGAGCAGGATTTCCTGATGACCACCACCACCGCCAATGCCGGCAAGGTGATGCAGCATCTGGAATATTTCCTCGACGTGATCTGGCCGGCGCTGAAGGTCCACGTCACCTCGGTGACCGACCAATGGGCCGGTGCCGCCATCGGCGGGCCGAAGGCAAGGCAGATACTGGCTGCTTGCGTCAGCGGCACTGCCGTCGACAATGCCGCCCTGCCCTTCATGGGCATCGTCCACGGCGAAATCGCCGGCGTGCCGGTGATGATCTGCCGGCTGTCCTTCTCCGGCGAAATGGCCTTCGAGGTCTATTCCGGCGCCGGCTACGGCACCCATGTCTGGGAGGCGCTGATCGAAGCCGGCAAGCCGTTCGGGCTGGTGACCTACGGGCTGGAGGCGCTGGGCACCATGCGCATCGAGAAAGGCCACGTCACCGGTGCCGAGATCGACGGCCGTACCACGGCACGCGACCTGCATCTCGACTGGATGCTGTCGAAGAAGAAGCCGTTCATCGGTTCGGCGATGATGGACCGCGAGGGGCTGATCGCGCCCGACCGCCTGGAACTCGTCGGTATTGTTTCGCTCGACAACCAGCCGCTCAATGGCGGCGCACACATCGTCGAGGAGCTTGACGAAGCCAATCCGCACGGCTCGCTTGGCCACATCACCGCTTGCTGCTATTCGCCGGCGCTGGGTAAATATATCGCGCTTGCCCTGGTCAAGGGCGGCAAGGCGCGGCGCGGCACGCGCGCTTATGTCTCCGACCCGCTGCGCAACCGGTTCGGGCCGGTCGAGATCGTCTCCAACCATTTCTTCGATCCGGACGGGAGCCGCATGCATGGTTGAACGCCAATCGCCGCTTGAGCCGGTGCTGCATCCGGGCTCGCATGGCAATTTCGAGCATGGTGTCGAAATCATCCTCTCCGAAACCAGGCCGGGTTCGATCCTGCAGCTCGCCGCCTGGCCCGGCGAGGAGAAGAAGTTGATGGCCGGCATCCATGCGGTCACCGGCCTGGCTTTGCCCGACGGCGCCGGTGGCGGTGTGACGAACGGCGCCAGGTCGGTGTTCGGCTTTGCGCCGGGAAAGTTCACTGTGGTCGATGAAGCCGAGGGATTGGCGCCGGCCTTTGCCAGTGTCGTCACTTCGGCCATCGGTACGGTGACCGACCTTTCGCACGGCCGCACCGCGATCCGTATCGCCGGGCCGAAGGCCGAGTGGGTGCTGGCGAAATTCTTCGCCATCGACTTCGCGCTGCCGGCCTTCCCGATCGGCGCCGGCCGCTCGACCATGCATCACGACATCTTCGCGCAGATCCAGCGCACCGGCGCCGATCAGTTCGACATCTATGTGTTCCGCTCGTTTGCCCGCTCGTTCTGGAAAGCGCTCTGCCATGCGAGCGAGGAAGTCGGCTACGAAGTGCAGTAGAGCCGGACGGCGCTTCACGTCACTCCGCGAACGTCACCCACTCTTCCAGCGGCGCGCGGTCGGTGCGGAAGGCATTTTCGGGCTTGGACGTATCCTCGTGGCCGAGCGCCATGCCGCAGACGATGATCTCCTCGTCGGGAATGTTGAGCACCGGCCTGATCTGCCGGTGATAGGGCGCGAAGGCGGCTTGCGGACAGGTGTGCAGGCTCCTGCCCCGCGCGGCGACCATGATGTTTTGCAGGAACATGCCGTAGTCGATCCACGACCCCTTGTTCAGCCGCCGGTCGACGGTGAAGATCATGCCGACCGGCGCGTCGAAGAAGACGAAGTTGCGGTCGTGCTGCGCACGCATCCTGTCGACCTCGCGCCGGCCGATGCCGAGCACGCCGTAGAGGCCGAAACCGTTGGCCCGCCGTCGCGTCAGATAGGGTTCGAAGAACTGGTCGGGATAGTAGCGATACTCGTCCCACTCGGCCTTTTCGGCGCGGATGCCCGAGCTGAGGATGGCGTCGGTGATGCGCTGCTTGACCTCGCCCTTGGTCACATAGACTTTCCAGGGTTGCATATTGGTGCCTGAGGGCGCGCGCGCGGCAACGGCGAGAATATCGCGGATGATCTCGTCGTCGACCATATCGGGCAAGAAGGCGCGTACCGACCGCCGCGAGGTGATCGCGTCATCGACGATCGCCGCCGCAATCCGGGAGTTGTTTTCCAGCATGGGCCGTCCTTTTGCGTATGATCCCGAACCGATTTTCCGGAAGGATCATGCGCCGACTAGAAGTGATGGAGCATCCTTGCGCGTCTTTTTGAACGCCCGATAGCCTACCCGCCTCGACCGGACGCCCCACTCGCCGCTCGTGCGCCGAGCCTTTGCCCGAACCGTCAAAATGGCGCAAGTAAATCTTGTGGTTGCGTGAAAATCCTCTTGATTTTTTCATGAACCCGCCATCAAATGAAATTTGCTGAGAATTTTTCACCAAGACAGGGATGGCTTTGCCCTCAACCGCCGCCAGATCGGAACAGGACAGCGGCGAACGGCTGCTGGCCGGCGACATTCGCGCGTTGCGCAAGGCGCGCGGCTTGACGCTTGCTGAAATCGCACTGAAGCTCGGCCGTTCCGTCGGCTGGGTCAGCCAGGTCGAGCGCGGTCTGTCGGTCCCGTCGCTCGGCGATCTCAGGGCCTTCGCCGAATTGTTCGGCGTGCCGGTCAGCCTGTTCTTCAGCCATGACGTGCCTGTCGAGACCGAGCGCGGCGTGGTCGTGCGCGCCGGCAACCGGCGCACGCTTGGCACAAGCGATTCCGGCCTGGTGGAGGAGCTTCTGTCGCCCGATCTCGGCGGTAGCTTCGAGATGCTGCGTTCGGTCTTCGCTCCGGGTGCCGAGATGAAGGCCGAGGCGCGCCGGCCGACCGAGGAAGCCGGCTACGTCGCTTCGGGCAGTTTCGACATCGAAATTGCTGGCATCTGGCACCGGCTTGGCGAAGGCGACTCCTTCCGCTTCGACGGCAAGCCGTTCCGATGGCGCAATCCTGGAGCCGAGCCGGCTGTCGTCATCTGGGTGGTTTCGCCGCCTGTCTATTGAACGAATGCATGTCGCCCAAAAGTGCGTGGCGGTTTTGGGACAACGACATGCATCAAAACAAATAGTCGGAGAAGAACATGGCCGGTTTGCCGACCACGGCACGCGTTGTGATCATCGGAGGTGGTGCCGTCGGCGCCTCCTCGCTCTACCATCTCGCCAAGGCGGGCTGGACCGACTGCGTGCTTCTGGAGAAGAACGAGCTGACCTCCGGCTCGACCTGGCATGCCGCCGGCAACGTGCCGACTTTCTCCTCGTCATGGTCGCTGATGAACATGCAGCGTTATTCGACCGAGCTCTATCGCCGGCTGGCCGACGAGGTCCGCTATCCCATGAACTACCACGTCACCGGCTCGCTCAGGCTGGCCCATAGCGCGGAGCGCATGCAGGAATTCCAGCGCGCCAAGGGCATGGGCCGCTACCAGGGCATGGATATCGACGTGGTCGGGCTCGACGAGATTAAGCGCCGTTACCCCTTCATCGAGACGCATGAGCTGAAAGGCGCGCTCTACGATCCGAATGATGGCGATATCGACCCCGCGCAGCTGACCCAGGCACTGGCCAAGGGCGCGCGCGACATGGGCGCGAAGATCATCCGCTTCTGTCCGGTCACCGGCGTGAGCCGAGACAATCACGAGTGGGTGGTCGAGACGGCGCAAGGCGAGATCCGCTGCGAGATCGTCGTCAACGCCGCCGGCTACCGCGCCGCCGAAGTCGGCAGGATGTTCGGCCGCGAGGTGCCGATGATGGTGATGAGCCATCAATATATCCTGTTCGAGGAAATCCCCGAACTGGCGGCGTGGTCGAAGGAACAGGGCAAGAAGCTGCCGCTGCTGCGCGACGTCGATACGTCCTATTATCTGCGCCAGGAAAAGAACGGCATGAATCTCGGCCCCTATGAGCGCAATTGCCGCGCCCACTGGGTCGGCCACAACGACCCGATGCCCGACGACTTTTCCTTCCAGCTGTTTCCCGACGATCTCGATCGGCTGGAACATTACCTGGCCGATGCTGTCGCCCGCGTGCCGATCCTCGGCACCGCCGGCCTTTCAAAGGTCATCAACGGGCCGATCCCCTATGCGCCGGACGGCAACCCTCTGATCGGGCCGATGCCCGGCGTGCCCAACGCCTTCGAGGCCTGCGTCTTCACCTTCGGCATCGCCCAGGGCGGCGGCGCCGGCAAGGTGCTGGCCGAGTGGGTGACCGAAGGCCAGACCGAATGGGACATGTGGTCCTGCGATCCACGCCGTTTCACCGCCTTTGCCTCGGCCCCGGATTATTGCGTCGCCAAGGGCATGGAGATCTACGGCAACGAATATGCCATCCAGTTCCCGCGCCATGCCTGGCCGGCCGGGCGCGACCGCAAGCTGTCGCCGCTCCACGACCGCATCAAGGCACTCGGCGCCCGGTTCGATGCTTATAATGGCTGGGAACGCGCCACCTGGTATACGAACGCAGGCGACGACATCTCCGAAGAATCCACGCTGACCTTCCGCCGCGACGGGCCGTGGCAGCATCGTGTGCGCGAGGAATGCCTCGCCGTCCGCGATGCCGCCGGCATTCTGGACCTGCCGGGGTTCTCCCGTTTCAATCTCGACGGTCCGGGTGCCGCCGAATGGCTGAGCCTCCAGGTGACCGGCCTGGTGCCGAAACCCGGCCGCATCGGCCTCGTCTATTTTGCCGACGACAAGGGCCGCATCGTCACCGAAATGTCGGTGGTCCGCCACGACGAGAACCTGATGACGCTGATCACCGCCGCTGTGGCTCAGTGGCATGATTTCGAATGGCTGAAGTCGCGCATCCCGAAGGACGCCACATTCAAGCTGATCGACAGGACGGAGGAATACTCCACCCAGATCCTCGCCGGCCCCAACTCGCGAAAAATCCTCGCCGAACTCTGCGCAGCCGACCTCACCCTGCCCTGGCTGACGCATCAGGAAACCAGTATCGCCGGACGTTGGGCAAAGCTGGTGCGCGTGTCCTTCGCCGGCGAGCTCGGCTGGGAAATCCACAGCAAGGTCGACGATACCGCAGCCATCTTCGACGCCGTCTGGGCGGCCGGGAAGAGGCATAGACTAAAACCGTTCGGCATGTACGCGCTGGATTCGCTGCGGCTCGAAAAAGGCTACCGTACCTGGAAGGGCGACCTGTCGACCGACTACTCGATCCTGCAGGGCGGGCTGGAGCGATTCGTCAGATGGGATAAGCCCGACTTCCGCGGCAAGACGGCGCTGCAAAACGAGAAGCAGCAGGGCATCAAGAAGCGCTTCGTCACGCTGGTTGTCGAAAACCCCGGCGACTGCGATGCGCCCACCATGTCGACGCTGTGGCATGACGGCCGGATCGTCGGCGAGACGACATCCGGCGGCTGGGGTCATCGCATCGACAGGTCGATCGCGCTCGGCATGCTGCGCGCCGACCTCACCGAGCCGGGAACCGCGGTCGAGATCGAGATCTTCGGCGAACGTTTTCGGGCGGTCGTGCAGAAGGATGAGCCGTTATGGGATCCAAAGAACGAGAGGCTCAGAGCATGAAGAAAGTGATCCTCACCGATGGCGGCATGGGCCAGGAGCTGGTCCGCCGTAGCAGTTCCGAGCCGACGCCGCTGTGGTCGGCCAGGGTGCTGATCGACGAACCGGATCTGGTGCGCGACCTGCATGCGGAATTCATCCGCGCCGGCGCCCGCGTCATCACCATCAACACCTATTCAGCCACGCCGGAGCGGCTGGCACGCGAAGGCGCGCAAGAGCTGTTCAAGCCGCTGCAGAAGCGCGGCATCGAACTGGCAAGGCAAGCCCGCGACCAGGCCGGCGACGCGGCGATCGCCGGCTGCCTGTCGCCGCTGTTCGGCAGCTATGCGCCGGCGCTGTCGATATCCTTCCAGGATACGCTCGACATCTATCGCCGTATCGTTGCCGAGCAGGCGGACGGCGTCGATCTGTTTCTGTGCGAAACCATGGCGTCGGCCGAAGAGGCGCGCGCCGCCGTCACCGCGGCGTCGGAAAGCGGCAAGCCCGTATGGGTGTCGTGGACGCTTGCCGACCACGGCACGCCGCGCCTGCGCAGCGGCGAAGCCATTGCGGCGGCGTCGGGCGCTCTTGCCGGCCTGCCCGTCGCGGCCCGGCTGATCAATTGCTGCCGGCCCGAAGCGATCGCTGCAGCGCTGCCCGAACTGATCGCTCTCGGCGGTCCGGTCGGCGCTTATGCCAACGGCTTCACCTCGATTGAGGCGCTCAAGCATGGCGGTACCGTGGAAGTGCTGCACGCCCGCCACGACCTTGATCCGGATGCCTATGCCGGCCAGGCGGTCGGTTGGGTCGAGGCCGGCGCCGGCATCGTCGGCGGCTGCTGCGAAGTCGGACCGGCCCACATCGCCGCGCTGCGCTACCGGCTCGAACAGGCCGGTTATGAAATTTCGGGAGCAGCATAATGCCTAGGCCATCATCGCGCATTTCCGGCATCGTGCCTTCGGGCAAGGATGGCTGGGAGGTTCATTCCGCTGCCTGGGCGCGCAAGCAGGCCGGCGAGGACATCATCATGCTGTCGGTCGGCGACCATGATTTCGACACGCCGAGCGAGACGATCGAAGCCTGCGTGACGGCCGTCCGCGCCAGCAATCACCACTACACGCCGCTTGCCGGCGTTCCACGCCTGCGCAAGGCGATGGCGGCGGCCTCGATGCGGTGCACCGGCGTTGCGACAAATCCCGACCAGGTCATCGCCACGCCGGGCGGGCAGGCCGCGCTTTACGCGGCCATTCAAGCGGTTCTCGACCAGGGCGACCATGCTATCGTCGTCGCGCCGTATTACGCCACCTATCCCAACACCTTCAGTGCGGCGGGCGCCGAGTTCAGCGTCGTCGAGACCCCCGCCGAGGATGGCTTTCAGCCGCGCGCCGCCGACATTCGCGCCGCCCTTCGGCCGAACACCCGCGCCATCCTGATCAACACGCCCAACAACCCCACGGGCGCCGTCTATTCGCGAGAGCGCCTGGAGGATCTGGCGCAGATCTGCCGCGAGCATGACCTATGGCTGCTGTCGGACGAGGTCTACTGGACGCTGGGCGGCGGCGAGCACGTCTCACCACGCTCGCTGCCCGGCATGGCGGAACGCACGCTGGTCATCAATTCGATGTCGAAGAGCCACGGCATGACCGGCTGGCGCATGGGCTGGCTGACCGGGCCCGAGGAGATGGTCTCGCTGCTGACCGACCTCAATCTGGTGATGACCTACGGCCTACCGGCCTTCATCAGCCTCGCCTGCGCTGAGGCGCTCGAAAATGGTTACGGCGTCAAGGAGATCGCCGAGCGCTATGCCGCAAGGCGCGCCGTCGTCCTCGATGCCATGCGCGGTATGAACAACATCACCGTGCGCGGCTCCGAAGGCGGCATGTACGTCATGCTCGACATATCGGCGATCGAGCCGGACGACGAAAAATTCGCCTGGGCTTTCCTCGACCAGGAGAAGGTCGGCGTCATGCCCGGCTCGAGCTTCGGCGAGGCTGCAGCCGGCCACATCCGCTTCAGCCTCTGCCAGCCTGAGCCGGTGCTGATGGAGGCTGCCACACGCCTGCGCCGCTTCGCCTCCTTCTATCGCTGTGAGGCCGCATGAGCGCCTCGCCCACCAAAACCATTCCGACCAAGGCCATTCCTCCCAAAGCGAGGGCGGTCATCATCGGTGGCGGCGTCTCCGGTTGCTCGGTCGCCTATCATCTGGCCAAGCTCGGCTGGACCGATATCGTGCTGCTCGAGCGCAAGCAGCTGACGTCGGGCACGACATGGCACGCCGCCGGCCTGATCGGCCAATTGCGCGGCTCGCAGAACATGACGCGGCTGGCGAAGTACTCGGCCGACCTCTACGTCAAGCTGGAGGCCGAGACCGATGTCGGCACCGGCATGCGCCAGGTCGGCTCGATCACGGTGGCGCTTACCGAGGAGCGCAAGCACGAGATCTATCGGCAGGCATCTCTCGCCCGCGCCTTCGATGTCGACGTGCGCGAGATTTCGCCAAACGAAGTCAAGCAGATGTACCCGCATCTCAATGTATCAGATGTGGTCGGCGCCGTGCACCTGCCGCTCGACGGCCAGTGCGATCCGGCCAATATCGCCATGGCGTTGGCCAAGGGCGCGCGCCAGCGCGGTGCAACGATCGTCGAGAACGTCAAGGTGACCAAGGTGCATACCAGGGCCGGCCGCGTCGCCGGCATTTCCTGGGCGCAGGGCGACGAGCAAGGCCTGATCGAAGCCGATATCGTCGTCAACTGCGCCGGCATGTGGGCACGCGAACTTGGCACGCAGAACGGCGTCACCATCCCGTTGCACGCCTGCGAACATTTCTATCTCGTCACCGAGCCGATCCCCGGGCTCTCCCGCCTGCCGGTGCTGCGCGTGCCGGACGAGTGTGCCTACTACAAGGAAGATGCCGGCAAGATGATGCTCGGCGCTTTCGAGCCAGTGGCCAAGCCTTGGGGCATGAACGGCATAAGCGAGGATTTCTGCTTCGACCAGTTGCCGGAGGACATGGACCATTTCGAGCCGATCCTCGAAATGGGCGTCAACCGCATGCCGATGCTGGCCACCGCCGGTATTCACACCTTCTTCAACGGTCCCGAGAGTTTTACGCCCGACGACCGCTACTATCTCGGCGAGGCGCCGGAGCTTTCCGGCTACTGGATGGCGACCGGCTACAATTCGATCGGCATCGTCTCCTCCGGCGGCGCCGGCATGGCGCTGGCGCAATGGATCAATGATGGCGAAGCGCCTTTCGACCTCTGGGAGGTCGACATCCGCCGCGCCCAGCCGTTCCAGAAGAACCGCCGCTATCTCAAAGAGCGCGTCTCCGAAACGCTCGGCCTGCTCTACGCCGATCATTTCCCCTACCGGCAGATGGCGACCTCGCGGAACATAAGGCGCTCGCCGCTGCACGAACATCTGAAGGCGCGCGGCGCCGTGTTCGGCGAGGTCGCCGGCTGGGAGCGCGCCAACTGGTTCGCTAGGCCCGGCCAGGAGCGCGAATACCGCTATTCCTGGAAGCGGCAGAACTGGTTCGACAACCAGCGCGAGGAACATCTTGCGATCAGGAACGGCGTCGGCCTGTTCGACATGACTTCGTTCGGCAAGATCCGTGTCGAAGGCCGCGATGCCTGCGCCTTCCTGCAAAGGCTCTGCGCCAACGACGTGGACGTGGCGCCGGGCAAGATCGTCTATACCCAGATGCTCAACCAGCGCGGCGGCATCGAGAGCGATCTCACCGTCTCGCGACTGTCCGAAACGACCTTCTTGCTCGTCGTGCCCGGTGCGACGCTGCAACGCGACCTGGCCTGGCTGAGAAAACACCTTGCCGACGAGTTCGTCGTCATCACCGATGTGACGGCGGCCGAAGCCGTGCTTTGCCTGATGGGCCCGGATTCGAGAAAGCTGATCCAAAAGGTGAGCCCGAACGATTTCTCCAACGAGAACAACCCGTTCGGGACGTTTCAGGAGATCGAGATCGGCATGGGCCTGGCCCGCGCTCACCGCGTCACCTATGTCGGCGAACTCGGCTGGGAGCTTTATGTCTCGACCGACCAGGCTGCCCATGTCTTCGAAGCGATCGCGGAAGCCGGCACTGACGCCGGCCTGAAGCTATGCGGCCTGCATACGCTGGATTCCTGCCGCATCGAAAAGGCCTTCAGGCATTTCGGCCACGACATCACCGACGAGGACAATGTGCTGGAGGCCGGGCTGGGTTTCGCGGTGAAAACGGCCAAGGGCGAATTCCTTGGCCGCGATGCGGTGCTGACGAAGAAAGAAACCGGCCTGTCACGCCGGCTGGTGCAGTTCCGCCTGAACGACCCCGAGCCGCTGCTCTTCCACAATGAGGCGATCCTGCGCGACGGCACGATCGTCGGCCCGATCACCTCGGGCAATTACGGCCATCATCTCGGCGGCGCAATCGGGCTTGGTTACGTGCCTTGCAAGGGCGAGAGCGAGGCGGACGTGCTGGCGTCGTCCTACGAGATCGAGATCGCCGGCGAGCGCTTTGCCGCCAAGGCCTCGCTCAAGCCGATGTACGATCCAAAATCGGAACGGGTGCGGATGTAACTCTTTTCCTTCTCCCCTTGTGGGAGAAGGTGGCCGAGCGAAGCTCGGTCGGATGAGGGGTGTTGGAAGGATCGCTACCTCAACGGAATTAGCGTTTAGCGGTCCCGTCCCAATCTTCCCACGCCGCGTTTCTTCCAGCACCCCTCATCCGGCTCGGCGCTACGCGCCGATCCACCTTCTCCCACAAGGGGAGAAGGAAAAGTCCCCTCCCGCGTCAGAACGCGTCCATCTTGGCAGCGACCTTCGCGATGAATTTCGTCCGCGTCTCGTTCGTCGACAGGTTCATCGAGTAATGCGCGAGATAGGAGACCGACCCGCCAGGCTTGATGGTGGCGCGCAGCACCCGATTGACCAGCTTGCGCGGCGGGTCGCCCATCAGCATGGCGCGGAACCGGCTGCCGCCATAGGTGGTGACCGCCGCGACCTTGTGAATGTTGTGCAGCGACGGCTGCACCTTGCCGTTGACCAGCTTGAACGACACGCCGGGCAGGAAGACGCGATCGAAAAAGCCTTTCAAAATGGCCGGATAGCCGAAGTTCCACACCGGAAACGACAGCACCAGCGCCTCGGCCCGCAGTAAGCGCTCGACATAGGCTGACGCCGGATCGCCGTCGCTGCGTTCGTCGTGATAGGACAGCCGTTCGGCCCGCGTCAGCCTGGGATCGAAACCCTCCGCATAGAGATCGCAGTCGTCGACGACATGGCCGGCGGCCTTCAGCCGCTCGATGATCGTCCGGTGCAGATCGGCGTTGAAGCTGGTCTCCACAGGATGAGCGTAGAGGACGAAGACGTTCACAGGAGAACATCTCGCAAGTCGGCACCAAGCACCCCCCTCTGCCCTGCCGGGCATCTCCCCCCCAAGTGGGGAGATCGGCTGTCAGTATCGCTTTCGCCAGTTGACGACGTTGGAAGATGGTCGAGACGATGGAACTGCCAATCTCCCCCCTTGAGGAGATGGCCGGCAGGCCAGAGGGGGGTACAGCGCCACTCGCCCGTCATCGTCTCAACCCGCCTTCTCCAGCCCCTTGAACAGGAACGACTTGCCGGAGCGATAATCATAGTCCCGGTTTTCCCAGGCGATCATCTTGCCTGGATTGAGCAGCCCTTGCGGGTCGGTTTCGCGCTTGAAGGCGAGCTGCACCTCGTCGGTGCGCTTCATGCCGCCTTCTTCCAGCGTGTAGCGGTGCGGGTTGAAGATCCAGCAGCCATTGTCCTCGTGGATGCGGATGATCTCGTCGAGCCGCTCCGCCGTGGTGAAGCGGACCAGCGGCAGCCCGGCGATGCCGATGGCGCCGTCGAAGCGGATGAACTCGAGATGCGCCGGCACCTCGTCGCCGAAGCGGTCGACCATCGCCTTGACGTGGCCGAGGTGGTCCGGCGACGGATAGCGGGTCTGCAGATAGGTGATCGTCGGATCGACCCGGATGGCACGCAGCGTCGTGTGGTTCCAGGTCAGCTCATAGGCCGGCGGCAGCCCTTTGAGATCGGCCTCCTTGTCGGCGCGAAAGACGATCTCGCCCTTGCTGCGCGCCGTGAAGGCGAGGAAGGCATCCATCGCATGCGGCGCGATCATCAAGACGACGATGCTTTGGCCGCGCCGGAAAAACCGCTGGTGGCGCTTGAAGTAATCGTAGGGGATGGGTGCTGCGATCGGCGTGATCAGTTTCGCCAATATGCCGTCCTGGATGGCGAGATCGTTGCCGAAGCCAGCCGCATCCATGAAATCGTCGAAGCCGACGATGACGTCGATCCAGTCATAGCTGGCGGTCAGAGGCATCTCGACTTCGGTGATGATGCCGTTGGTGCCGTAGGCGTGCATCACCTTCAGCACGTCCTCGCCGGTGAGCTCCATGACCCGCGGCTCAGCCTCCATCGTCACGGTCCTCAGCCGGATGACGTTGCCGAGGTCGCGCAGTCCGCCCCAGCGGATCGAACCGATGCCGCCGGAGCCGCCGGCGACGAAGCCGCCGATCGATGCGGTGTTGTAGGTCGACGGCGACATGCGGAGCTCCTGGCCGGAATGCGCCCGCGTCGCTCTGTCGATGTCGGCGAGCACGGCGCCGGGGCCGGTGACGACACGGCCCGGCGCGATCATCTTGACCGCGTTCATCTCGGCGAGATTGAGCACCACGCCGCCGGACAGTGGCATCGCCTGCCCGTAATTGCCGGTGCCACTGCCGCGCGGCGTCACCGGGACGCCGTGCCGGTGGCAGGCGGCGAGAATGCGGACGACCTCGTCTTCGGTTTTCGGCGTCACGATCAGGTCACCGGTGACGTGCTCGAGCTGCTGCTTCAGCACCGGGCTGTACCAGTAGAAGTCGCGGCTCTTCTGCTGGACGATGGCCGGATGGTCATCGACCTTGAGGCCGTCCAGGTCGCGCTTGAGCGCCGCAATATCCATCATTCCACCATCAGATCATCGAGTTCGGCATAATCGGGCAGCTGGCGCTCGATCGCATGCCCGTCGCGCACGACGATGCGATCCGATTCGGGCCGCGACAGCAATTCCGTCCAGCTTCGCCCCCTGAAGACGACGAAATCGGCCGGCGCTCCGGCGGCAAGCGTGCCGAAATTATCGAGCCGCATCACCTTGGCCGGCGTTGCGGTGACAGCTTGCGGCCAGTCCGCGACGGGATGGTCGAGATGCAGGACGCGCGTCGCCATGCGATAGACCTCCAGCATGTCGAGATCGCCATAGGCGTAGAACGGGTCGCGCGTATTGTCGGAGGCGACGGCGACGGCAATGCCGCGCGCCTTCATCTCGTGCAGCAGCGTCACCCCGCGCCAGCGCGGCGTTGTCCTGTCGCCTCGCCGGTCCTGCAGATAGAGATTGCACATCGGCAGCGACACCACCGCCAAGCCGGCCTTGGCGACCTTATCCAGCGTGTCGAGCACGTCGAGGTCGGGCTGGCGTGCCAGCGAGCAGCAATGGCCGACCAGGATGTTCCCGTCAAAACCGTTCCAAAGGGCTGCTTCGGCGATTTTCTTCAGCGAGATCGCCGAGACATCGTCGGTCTCGTCGGCGTGGAAATCGAGGTCGAGGCCATGCTTGATCGCCTGCGCAAACACCTGGTCGAGCAGTTCTTCGAGATCCGGCACCATATAGGTGACGACGCCGAGGACACCCTTGGCGGCAGCCACCCGTTTGGCCAGCCTCTCGAACCATTTCCTGTCGCGCACGCCCTCGATGCCGAGCAGGCAGGCCGCCTGCAGCTCGATGCGGCCGCGCCATTTCTCCCGCATCGTCTCGAACACCGGCCAGGAGATCTCTTCCTGCGGCGCGACGCTGTCGAGATGCGTGCGCAGCGCCCTGGTGCCGTGCGCGTAGGCGCAGCGCAGCGAAAAATCCATGCGGCGGGCAACGTCGTCGGCGCTCCAGCGCGCCGCGCGGTCGGCGCCGGTGGCGTTCAAAGCGGCCATGAAGGTGCCGTCCGGGTTGGGCTTTCGGGGCCAGATATGGCCCTTGTCGATATGGGTGTGGCAGTCGACAAAGCACGGCAGCACGATGCGGCCGCCGAGATCGGTGGCGTCCGCCGGTGCGTTGGATCGATGCGCCGTAATCCCGGAGATCTTGCCATCGGCGACGGCAACGTCCGCGAGCGCAAATCCGTCGGCGCCAAAGGCAGCCGCAAGCCCCGGCGTCAGCGACGCGTGAAGCCGGACGTTGGAAAGATGGTAGGAACCAGAAGCTGGTATCAAGGCGGCGCTGCTCACCATCACCGCTCCTGCCTCAGCGCGCTCTCGTGCCAGCGCCGCAAAATGAGATGCGAAATCAGCGACAGCACCAGGAAGATCAGGATGCCGGTGAGCGAGATCAGGATCAGCGCCGCGAACAGTCTTGGTGCGTTGAGCCGGTAGCCGGCCTCGATGATGCGCGAGGCGAGGCCGGACGACTGGCCGGTGGCGCCGGCGACGAACTCGGCCACCACCGAGCCGATCAGCGACAGGCCGCCGGCGATCTTCAGCCCGCCGAGGAAATAAGGCATCGCCGCCGGCAGCCGCAGATAGCGCAATTGCTGCCAGCGGGTCGCGCCGTTGAGCTTGAACATGTCGCGCAAATTGCGATCGACGGAATTGAGGCCGAGCGTGGTGTTGGAGAGGATCGGAAAGAAGGCGACGATCCAGGCGCAAAGCAAAAGCTTCGTCGTCTGGTTGTCGACATAGATATTGATCAGCGGAAAGATCGCGACGATCGGCGTCACCTGCAGCACGATGGCGAACGGAAAGAACGACATCTCCACCCATTTCGACTGAGCGAACAGCACTGCCAGCCCGACACCGCCGACCACGGCGAGAAGCAGGCTCAAGAAGGTGATCCTGAGTGTCACCAGCAGCGAGGAGAACAGCAGCCCGGCATCGTCGTGCAGCGTCTGCAACACCACGCCGGGGCGCGGCAGGATGTATTTCGGAATGTCGTTCCAGACACAGACGCGGTCCCACAGCCAGATGGCCAGGATCATGATCGCCAGCGGCAGCAGCCATCTGCCGATGCGCTCGAAGCGCTCCTGGCGGACGCGGCGCGCCTCCTCCGGGTCGAGCGCCAGGACTGGTTCTTCAATGGCCGTCATGATGCGGTCCGGCAGTTGAGTTGATGGCGCCGATCAGCACGTCGGATGCCTGGCGGCAGAGCGCGGCATAGTCGGGCGAGGTGCGAAACGCCTCGTCGCGCGGATAGGATGCATCGACGGCAAGCTCGGCAAACACCCGGCCCGGCCGCGCCGCCATGACGACGATGCGGTTGGAGAGGAATACGCTTTCGAAGACGCTGTGGGTGACGAAAACGACGGTAAAACGCTCATCCTGCCATAGCTCGAGAAGGTCGTTGTTGAGCTTGAAGCGGGTGATCTCGTCGAGTGCGGCGAACGGCTCGTCCATCAACAGAATGCGCGGCTTGGTTACCATGGCGCGGGCGATAGAGACGCGCATCTTCATGCCGCCGGACAGTTCGCGCGGCACGGCATTCTCGAAGCCGGTCAGGTGAACCCGCGCCAGCATCTCCATCACCGCCGGCGCCGCCTTGGCACGCGACACGCCCTTCAGCCGCAGCGGCAGCCAGACATTGTCGAAGACGTCGGCCCAGGGCAGCAGCGTCGGCTCCTGGAAGACGAAGCCGATATTTGAACGGTCGCCGATAGTCGAACGCTCGAGGGCGCCGCTGCCGCGCCAGTCGAGCACGCCCGAGGTCGGCGTCGACAGGCCCGCAATCAGCCGCAGCGCCGTCGATTTGCCGCAGCCCGACGGCCCGAGCAGGCTGAGGAAATCGCCCTCCCGGATCGTCAGCTCGACATTGCTGAGCGCGGTGACGCCGTTGGAAAAAACCTTGCCGACGCCACGCAGCGCCAACAGCGTCGGCCCCGATACGCTTCCTGGCTGTTGCGCCACTTTCTCCAGCTTCACGGCCTACTTCTTCAGGTCGAGCCCGACGCTCTTGTTGACGAAGGCCAGCGTGTAGGCCTTCTTGATGTCGATGCCCGCCGGTGTGACCTTGGCCTTGACCATCTTGTCGTAAAAACTCTGGATGCGCGCATCGGTCATGGCGCCGATGCCGAGCTTTTCGCTGTCGCCGGAATCGACCACGCCGAACTTCTTCAGCTGCTCGATCGAGAAGGCGATCTGCTCATCCGTCATGTCCGGATTTTCCTTCTTGATCATCTCGTTGGCGGCCTTGTTGTCGCCGTAGAGATAATTGTACCAGCCCTTGGCCGAGCCATCGACGAAGCACTGGACCACCTCGGGCCGCTTGTCGACCGTCTCCTGCATGGTCTCGACCGTCGTTGCATATGTGTCCCAGCCATAGTCGGCCAGCAGGAACTGGTTCGGCGTGAAACCGCCCTGCTTCTGGACGGCGAATGGCTCCGAGGTGACGTAACCCTGCTGGATCGACTTCTTGTTGGCGATGAACGGCGCCGGGTTGAAGGTGTAGGGCGCGCGCTTGGCGGCGTCGAAGCCGAGGTCGGTGACCATCCACTGGAAGAAGGTCTGCGCACCTTCGTCGCCGAGGATGTACTGGTCGGCGTTCTTCAGGTCTTCCCATTTGTCCAGCCCCTGCCCGGGATGGGACATGATGACCTGCGGGTCCTTCTGGAAGTCGGCCGCCACGACGCGCATCGGTATGCCTTGCTGCACGGCATCGAAGGCCGACAGCAGATTGCCGCCCATGTAAAAATCGATCTTGCCGGCCAGCAGCAGCGGCCGGCCGCTGACCTGTGGGCCGCCCTGCATGATCGTCACGTCGATGCCGCAGGCCGCATAGGTGCCGTCCGCCACGGCCTGGTAGTAACCGCCATGCTCCGGCTCAGCCAGCCAGTTGGTGCCGAAGGTGACTTTTTCGTTCGCTGCCGCGGCAAGCGTGCCTGCGCCAAGCAGCACGATCACGCCCGCCGAAATCTTGAGTTTTCCGTACATCCACACCACCCTTTGTTCGCTCCGGCGCGTCACGCGCCGGGCTCGACACCATTGTTTCAAGAAGCAAGACACATGCCACCGGCGCGTTGCGCCGGGACCGCCCGCTTGTGCAATGCCCGCCTGAGCAATGGCGGCGCGAAGGCCGGACGGGTCATGCTGTACGAAAGGCATCGTGCCTATTTTTTGATCGCCTGTCCACAATCGCCCTCGTGACATGCACCGCCATCTTGATGCCCGCATCGATCCCGCTTTAGGCTGCCGTGAACGGAGATTGCCATGTTCAAATTTCTCACGCCGAAGTCGATCAAGCCGCCCTTCGCCCGCTACAGCCATGGCGTCGAACTGCCGCCCGGCAAGCGGCTGGTGCTGTGTTCGGGCCAGGTCGCAATCACCCCGGACGACCAGATCCCCGAGGAGGCCGGCGCACAGGCCGAGCTTTGTTTCCGGAACATATCGGCGATTCTCGGCGAGGCCGGGCTCGGCCTGTCCGACATCGTCCGCATCAACACCTACGTCACCGACCGCGCCTTCCTGCGGCCCTATATGGAGGTTCGCGACCGGCTGTTCGCCAGCCCGGCGCCGGCCTCGACGCTGATGATCGTGTCCGGTTTTGCCCGGCCGGAATTCAAGGTCGAGATCGAGGTCATTGCGGCGGGATGATCGACAGCCGATCGTTCCCGCGTTAGGTCTGGGCTTGTCGGTTCAAGAGGGCATGACATGACCGCTGCAAAAAAACGCGTATGGTGGGGTGACTACCGGACCACCGAATACGCGACCGTCGATCCTGAAGCGACCATTGCCGTTCTGCCGCTGGCGGCGATTGAGCAGCACGGCCCGCATCTGCCGGTCTCGACCGACACCTCGATCATGAACGGCATGCTGGAAACGGTGATCGCGCGCCTGCCCGGCGATCTCGACATCCGCATCCTGCCGGTCCAGGCGGTGGGCAAGTCGAACGAGCATTTGCACGCACCGGGCACCCTCACTTTGCCGGCGACGACCTTGGTCGAGGCGTGGACCGAACTTGGCCTGTCGGTCGCGCGCGCCGGCGTCCGAAAACTGATTGTCGTCAACTCGCATGGCGGCAATGAGGAGATCATGGGCATCGTCACCCGCGAATTGCGTGTGCGGGCAAAGATGCTGGCGGTAAAGACCAGCTGGCAGCGCTTTGGCCGGCCGGCCGGCATGTACACCGAGCTCGAGGACCGCCACGGCATCCATGGCGGCGACGTCGAGACCTCGCTGATGCTGCACTTCCGGCCCGACCTCGTCGATATGGGGAAGGCCGACAATTTCGTGTCCAAGGTCGCCCGCGCCGAAAAGGAATTTGCGCTGCTGCGCCACACCGGAACGCACGCCTTCGCCTGGATCGCCAGCGATCTCAACCCGAATGGCGTCGTCGGCGACGCCAGCATTGCCACCGCTGAAAAAGGCCGGCTCACCGCCGAGCATCAGGCCGACGGCTTCATCGGCCTGCTGAGGGACGTGGGCAAGGCAAAGCTGGCGGATTGGCTGGCGTAGGTGTTTGATCCCACCAACTCAGGCCTCGCTCACGAGGGGCGATTCCATTCGCGCGCGAGGATCCTCACTTCACCTCTTGAAGCGGCGACACCGTGTAGATTTCGTCCAGTATCTTCACCATCAAGGTGTTGGCGGTCGCCTGGCCGTGGAGCGCGAGAGTCAGGTTGGTCCATATGACCAGGGTGACGTCATTGGCCGGATCGTAGCCCATGAAGGACTGGTAACCGGGCATCTCGCCTTCGTGATAGTAGATTTCGTTAGGCCCGAAGGTCAGCGTTAGGATGCCATAGCCGTATTTTTGCATGGCGGGTTCGCCCGGCGCCGGCGCCTCAGGGCTTGCAAGCCACTGGCGCTGGAAGTCGGCATTGAAGAGCTTGCCCCCGACCAGCGCGCGCATCCAGGTAGCGAGGTCATCCGCGGTGGAGATGACTCCGCCAGCCGCAAAGTAGGCGGACGGGTTCTGCCATGTGTCGTCGTTGGGCTTGAGCGTTCCCGCCCTGGCCGCAGCCTGGAGGTCGTCCGGATAGGGCGCATCAGCCAGGGCGTACGAAGTACTGCCGTAGAGATAGCCGTTTGAGTATGGCTCGGGGATGGCGTTCGACGTGCTCGGCGGCAACGCCGTGTTCTTCATGCCGAGCGGCCCGAACAGGCGGTCCCGGAAGATGGTCGAGAGCGGCTTGCCGTCGATCTTCTCGGCAACAAGGCCGAGCAGATAGTAGTTGGTGTTGTTGTACTCGAATTCGGCACCCGGCGCGAAGTCCGGCGGCCGTTTGAACGCCATGCCGAGTACTTCATCAGCGGTCCATACCCTGTAAGGATACTTGTCCAGGCTTTCGGCAAGTTCCGGCGCATTGGTGAAGTTAGGGAGGCCGCTCCGCATTGTTATGAGCTGCCGAATGGTTATCTCGTCGCCGTTGGGAACGCGCTGGACGTATTTCGAGATCAGATCGGCGAAGCTCAGTTTCCCTTCCTGCACCAGTTGCACGATGACAGCGGCGGTCATCGTCTTGGTGTTCGAGGCCGCACGGAAGTGGGTATCGGCGCGCGGCGGGTTCGTGGCACCCAGTTCAGTCGTACCGTAGCCGAAGACGAGGTTGCCCCGCGGAGTCTTGAGCAAAACCATGGCACCGGGCAGCATAAGTTCCTTGGCCAAACCCTCGACAGTGGCTTGGAGCGCTGCCAGGTCGATCGACTTGAGAGCCGGCATGGACGCGGCCATGGCGCTGCCTGTCGCGCAGACCACGCCAACAACGATGGCCAAAATTCTCCCGATCATCATTCGCCCCTTGGCCGTGTCCTAGAACTCCTGCGCACTTTTCCTGGAATTTGTTTTTAGGCTCAGATTTTCAATTCGAACGGCGTGCCTTCGAAAGCATCCGCGCCGCGCCCGATCGCCTGGATCGCTTCGATCATCCTGCCCCTGCGATCGAGCAGCGTGTCGGCGATCGCGATCAGCCGCGGATTGGGTGTCGCCGTGGGCGACAGCCTGCGCAGCGTCTCGGCCAGTTCGGCCTCGTCGCGCTTCGGCGCCAAGGCTGCCGCGATGATGTAGGCCGAGGCGGTCGAGCGGCTGATGCCGGCATAGCAATGCACCACCAGCGGCCGCGAGCGATCCCAGTGGCGGGCGAAATCGAGCAGGTTCAGGACATGCTCCTCGCCCGGCATGGTCATGCCCTCCTGCGCCACCGCAATGTCATGCATGACCAGATGCAGATGGTTTTCCCTGGTGATCGAGGCCGGTCGCATCACCTCCGTTCCGGCGGCAAGCAGCGAAAGCAGCCGGCCGGCCCCGGTCTTCGTTACCGTTTCCTCGACTTTGGACAGCGAACAGACGTGGATCATTGGGTAGTTTCTCCCTTGGCATCATCGTCGCGCCGCGAGGCCCAGCCGGCAAGCGCCGATTCGAGCCGCCGCCATTCTTCGTCGGCTCCCGGCAGGCCGGCGCGCAGCACATCCGGACGATCGGCGAAATGCCGAAGCAGGATGCCGCGCTGGCCGAGCACCGAAAACAGGCCGGCGGCGCCCGCCAGCCTGATATAGCGGAACAACGCGGTGCCACCGGCGACAGGCACGCCGAAGCGGCCGAACAGCGTATCGAGCCGTGCGGCATCCTCGGCCAGACGGCGCCGCATCCCGGCCTGCCAGCCGGTATCGGCAAGCGCCCTTATGCCATATTCGAGCGCCGGCCCGGCAACCGCCCATGGCCCGAATTGCGCCTCCAGCCGCTCGACCGTCAGCGCATCGGCCAGTGCAAAGCCAAGCCGCAGGCCGGCCAGGCCGAAGAACTTACCGAACGAACGCAGCACGACGATGCCGCCCTGGTCGACGTCGCCGGCCAGGCTTTCGCTGCGCGGGCCGACATCCATGAAGGCCTCGTCGACCACCAGCAGCCCACCTCTGGCGCGTAATGTCCCGGCAAGTCGAAGCAATCTTTCGCGCTCGACGACGCGCCCGTCCGGGTTGTTGGGATTGACGACGACGGCAAGGTCGGCCGCCGCCAGGGCTTCGAAATCATCGACTTCAGCCGCCGCATGGCCGGCGATCGCCGCTGCCCGCCGATGCTCGGCATAAGTCGGCCCGAGCACCAGCGCCGTGCCCGGGCTGACCAGCGAAGCGACGCGCGGCAACAGGATCTGCGTGCCGGGCGCCGCTGCGACATTCGCCGCCGACGGGGCGCCATAGGCGCTTGCCGCGCGTTCAGCCAAGTCGCGGCTGCGCGCTGTTTCCGGCAATCGCGACAGGGCGGTGGCGGGCAAATCGAAAAGCGGGTAGGAGTGCGGATTGATCCCGGTCGAGAGGTCGACGAAAGGCAGCGGCGCGTGAGGGAAAAGCGCCCTCGCCCGGCCAAGGCTTCCGCCGTGGTCCACTGCCGCCGTCACTCCATCAAGAGACTTCATGCCGATCCTGATCACTTTCCTGTCGCTGGCCATCGAACTTGTACTCGGCTACCCGGCCCGGCTCTTCGATGCCATTGGCCATCCCGTCACCTGGTTCGGCAGGCTGATATCCTTTCTCGACCGCAGGCTCAACCGCGCCACTGATTCCGACGCCCACCGTCGCCGCTGGGGCGTCTTCGCGCTGCTGGTGATCGTGCTGGTGCCGGCCGCCCTCGCCCTCTGGCTCGAAACCTTGCTTTCGAGCATTCCCCTCGGCTTGTTGGTCACCGCAATTCTGGCGACGTCGCTGCTGTCGCAGAAGAGCCTGGCCGAGCATGTCGAAGCGGTCGCCGACGCACTCGACAGCGGCGGACTGGATATGGGCCGCATTGCCGTCTCGCGGATCGTCGGTCGCGACCCGGAACAGCTCGACAGGGCCGCTGTCTGCCGCGCCGCGATCGAAAGCCTGGCCGAGAATTTCTCCGACGGCGTCGTCGCTCCGGCCTTCTGGCTCGGTATCGGCGGGCTCGCCGGCGGCGTCGCCTACAAGGCCGCCAACACCGCCGATTCGATGATCGGCCATCGCACCCCGCGCCACGAAGCCTTCGGCTGGGCGGCTGCGCGCTTCGACGATTGGATCAATCTGCCGGCGTCGCGGCTGACGGCGCTGCTGATCGTACTCGCCGCTTTTCTGGTCAAGGGCGCCGACGCCAAGGGCGCCTGGCACGCCGTGCGGCGCGATGCGAAAAAACACCGCTCGCCCAATGCCGGCTGGCCGGAAGCAGCGATGGCCGGCGCGCTCGGCCTGGCGCTCGCCGGCCCCCGCTCCTATGACGGCGTCATGGTCGAAGACGCGTTGATGGGCGAAGGCGGCCGGCGCGATGATATCGAGAGCACCGACATCCGACGGGCGCTGAAACTCTACCGGACTGCCGATTTTCTGCTGATCGCGCTGTTCGGCGTGGTCGCGGTGGTTGTTATCTTGGCGTGATCTGCGCTCGAGATCGAGCGGAAACAAAAAACCCGCCAAGCGACGGGTCGTTGGAGCCCAATTAGCACCATAGCCAAATTAGTAGCATAGCTGCCGGCACAAAGCAAGAACAAAATAAGGCTACGCCTCAAATAATCGCGTCAGGTCGGCGCCGCCCCATTGCAGGCCCTTAACGTTCGAGGTTGGCGAAAGCCGAAGTGACATCCGATCTCCCCCCTCGTGGGGGAGATGTCCGGCAGGACAGAGGGGGGCGCGAAGGATCGCCAGCCTCTTGACCGTTCACCTGCTAATGACGGTCTGACGACGTAGTTGTCTCCGACTGACAGGCCGAGGGACAGTGCCCCCCTCTGCCCTGCTGGGCATCTCCCCCACAAGGGGGGAGATCGGCAGCTTCGCCGTCGCCGCCTGCTCCGAAACGCCCTTCCCCGATCGCCAACCCCCTCAGAACTCGATCCCCTGCTGCGCCTTCACGCCGGCGGAGAAGTGGTGCTTGGTCACGCCCATCTCGGTGACCAGATCGGCCGCCTCGACCAATACCGGTTTGGCGTTGCGGCCGGTGACGACGACATGCAGGCCTTCGCGACGCGCCTTCAGCGCCGCGACCACCTTTTCGAGATCGAGGTAGTCGTAGCGCAGCGCGATGTTCAGCTCGTCGAGCACCACGAGGCTGATCGACGGCTCGGCCATCAGCTCCAGCGCTTTCGCCCAGGCAGCCTCGGCCGCCGCGATGTCGCGCTTCAGGTCCTGTGTCTCCCAGGTAAAGCCCTCGCCCATGGCGTGCCAGACGACACGGTCGCCGAAGGCGGCAAAGGCGTCTTTCTCGCCGGTGTGCCATTTGCCCTTGATGAACTGAACGACGCCGACGCGCTTGCCATAGCCGAGCATCCTGAGCGCCAGCCCAAAGGCGGCCGTGGTCTTGCCCTTGCCCGGTCCGGTGTTGACGATCAGCAGCCCCTTCTCGACCGTCTTGGCCGCGACCTCGGCGTCCTGCACCGCCTTGCGCTTGGCCATCTTGGCGCGGTGGCGTTCCTCGTCCTTGGGATCGATAGTATCAGCCATGTCATTTCACCTTGAGCGGCAGCCCCGCCACCATCAAAAGCACGGTGCCGGCAACAGCCGCGACGTCCTGGTTCAGCCGGCCGGCGGCGTCGCGAAACCGTCTTGCCAGCGCATTGTCCGGCACGATGCCCTGGCCGACCTCGTTGGACACCACGAACCACGGCCCACGCGGCCGCGACAGCACATCGGCCAGCCTCCGGCATTCCGCCTCGACATCATGGTCGGCCAGCATATGGTTGGTCAGCCACAGCGTCAGGCAGTCGATCAGCACCGGCTGGCCGTCAGGCAGCGCTCCGATCGCGCCGGCAAGGTCGAGCGGCGCATCGATGGTCGTCCAGCCGGCGCCGCGGCGCGAGCGGTGCAGCGCGATGCGCTGGCGCATCTCGTCGTCATAGGCTTGCGCCGTGGCGATATAGCTCCAAGGCGGCGGGCCGACCGTCACCAGGCTCTCGGCATGCGCGCTCTTGCCGGAGCGCGCGCCGCCGATGACCAGGGTCAGTGCCCCGGCAGCGCGGTCAGGCAAAGCTGTCGCGCAGGCTGGTCGCCGTGCCCGTGAAGCGTCCGCGCACCACGCCGACGACCGCGCCGAGCACCAGCCAGAACACCAGATTGGTCAGCGTCACCGCCACCACGAACTGGTGGTGCAGGCCTTCCGGGATCGCCGTCTCGAAGCTATCGGGCTGCGGCGCGCCGACGATATGCGGCGCAACGATCGACGCCACGGCAAGAGCCACCAGCGGCAGCGATCTGCGGAAGACGATAAGGCCGAGACCGGCCGCTGTCGCCACCACTGTTGCCCACCACCATATCTGGCGTTGGACAAGGTCGGCCGCCGGCATCGCCGGCAGTTCCGGCGGCAGGCCGAGGCCCGGCGCCAGCGTGAACACGGCAAAGCCGGCCAGCCCCCAGAACAGGCCCTGGCGCCAATTGCCGATGCCGCCGGCGAACTCCGAAACCGCAACCAGGACCAGCGCAAAGCCGATACCGGTGACGATATTGGCAACGACGCTGAAGCCAAAGCGTTCGAAACCGTCGGCCGGCGCCCAGCCTTCGTCTTCCGCCGGAGCCATTGCTTCAGCCGGTGCCGGCGCGGCGCTGCTCATAGCCGTCGTGCCCGCGGCGTTTTCGGCCGGTGCCGCAGGTGCCGCGGCATGGTCATGGCCGCCGCCGGCCTGTTCGTAGACTTCCGCCTTCAGGATGAGCGGCACCGTGGCATAGGCTTGCATGCAGGCGAGAGCCACGCCGGCCACAAGCCCTGCGATCGCCGCGATGAACACGACGTTGCGAAACAGTGTCATGATGTCAGCCCCTTGTCAGTGGCAGGGAAAGCCCATCGAGTGGCGATAGTCGTGCGCGGCATTGTGGACCGCATCGATATGCGAGAAGCCGACAAACCCCATGACGAAAATGCCGAGGAATGCAGCAAGCGCCAGCTGCGTGAGACGCGACTGCGAGGAGGCGGAAGCGCCGAGCGAGACGGAAGCGGTATTCATGTCTTGTCCTTTCGCCCTCCACCCGAGGGCATAGAAGTCAGTTTCCTGTCGCCGGCAGGTCTCCTGGCTCGCGGATCAGCGCCCTTCCCCACCTTCCCGAAGGCGAACCTTCAGTGGCATATGGAGAGGACTACCGCACACAGTTGCGGGGGCAGCCACGGCATTGGGCAAACAACTGCCCTCACCGCATTCCCTCTTGGTTCCAAACGGAACCGACGACATCAGTGACTATAGGCAGAATCGCCGCGCCCGGCAAACCAAATTCCGCCGGATCGTGTGGCGAATGCGCCGCCTCGCCAAGCCCGGTCGGCCGGCGCCGCGATTGACAATTTTCGCAGCCGGGTGTCGGCTGGCGGATGGGGAGGAAGCCGGCATGCAACCCAGCCCGAATGAGCGCGGTCCCTACAACGGCCTGACGCGGGCCGAGCCGACGCTGCCGTCATCAGCCTATTGGGACATCGCGGCCTATCAGCGCGATCTCGAGGCCATCTGGTATCGCAACTGGCTGCTCGTCTGCCGCGAGGCCGACCTTGCCCAGCCGCTGGCTTTCAGGACGTTCCGCATAGGCACGCAGGAGGTCGTCGTGCTGCGCGACGAGACCGGCGAGTTGCGCGCCTTCCACAACACCTGCCGGCATCGCGGCTCGCAGCTTTGCCAGCAGAGCGAAGGACGGCTGAAGGCGCGGCTCATCACCTGCCCATACCATGCCTGGTCCTATTCGCTGCACGGCGATCTGGTGCGCGTGCCGTCGAAATCGCTGCCGGACGGCTTCGACAAGGCCGATCATCCGCTCTACCGGGTCGCGCTTTCGGTGTGGCGCGGTTTTGTCTTCGTCAATCTGGCGGAAGACGCTGCCGGCTCGGCTGAAACATCCTTCGATCCGGCATCCGGCAGCCTCGCCAACTGGCCGTTGGAAACGCTGCTGAGCGGCCATGTGCTGCGCAAGGTGATAAACTGCAACTGGAAGGTATTTTGGGAAAATTTCAACGAGTGCCTGCACTGCCCCGGCGTCCACAAGGACCTGTCGCGGCTGGTGCCGATCTATGGCCGCGGCCTGATGGGTCGGCACGACGACCCCGAATGGGCGCGCCACGCCGACAATGACGCGCCGGAATTTGCCGGCGGCTTGCGGGCCGGGGCCGAAACTTGGTCGCGCGACGGGCGCGTCCACGGCTCGGTCTTTTCCGGCCTGACGCCGGGCGAGCGTGCCGCCGGGCAGACCTATGCCACCAGCATGCCGTCGATGTTCGTCGTCGGCCATGTCGACTATGTCAGGACCGTGCGGCTGGTGCCGCTTGGGCCGGAGCAGACCGAACTTACCGCCGAATGGCTTTTTTCGCCCGAAGCGCTCGCCGATCCGGCCGCGGATATCGACAACATCGTCGCCTTCGGTACCCAGGTGCTGGAGGAGGATGCTGATATCTGCGAGGTCAACCAGATGGGCCTGCGCTCGATGCGCCACAAGGCCGGCGTACTGATGCCCGAGGAATACGACTTGCACCGCTTCCACAACTGGGTGCGCGAGCGCCATGCGGCGCTCGAACATCAAAGCGATTTGGGCAGATAGCGCCAGGTGACGAAGCCTCAGGCCGCCGCCAGCAGGCCGAGTGTCGCGAAAACCGCGCCCAGTCCGAAAAACGCCCGCACGCCGGCCAAAGGCTTTCCGGCTTTGGCCTAAAGCAGCTCTGATGCCGACCGGTACCAACGCGACGCAAGGCCCTGCTTCTTTTGACGGTGGCAACCGTGATAGTCGTCTTGCCGGGGCTGAACCAAGACAGCGAGACCATGAGCATCGACACGCCGACCGCAGCCGTTCAGGATCAACCGAAGTCGAAGCGCATCGCCGCTATCGACATTGCACGCGGCATCGCTTTGCTTGCCATGGCGAGCTATCATTTCACCTGGGACCTCGAATTCTTCGGCTACACCGATCCCGGCCTCACCGCCTTCGGCTGGTGGAAAATCTACGCGCGCTGCATCGCCTCGAGCTTCCTGTTCCTGGTCGGCATCAGCCTCTGTCTCGCCCATGGCAAGAAAATCCGCTGGACCGGCTTCTGGAAGCGCTTCGCCATGGTTGCCGGGGCAGCGCTCGCAATATCGCTGGTCACCCGCATCGCCACGCCCGACGGCTTCATCTTCTTCGGCATATTGCACGAGATCGCGCTCGCCAGCCTGCTCGGCCTGGCGTTCCTGCGCCTCCCGGCGCTGCTGACGCTTGCCGTGGCGGCCCTCGTTATCGCTGCGCCTTTCTACCTGCGATCCGAGCTTTTCGATCATCCGGCTTTGTGGTGGGTCGGCCTGTCGGCGACCAACCCGCGCTCCAACGACTACGTTCCGCTGCTGCCCTGGTTCGGCGCCGTACTTGCCGGCATCGCGGTTACCAAGCTCGCCGCCACCTCCGGCGCGCTGACGCGGCTGTCGGCCTTGGCGCCCGGCCGCTGGGCAAATCCGCTGGTCTTCATCGGCCGGCACAGCCTTGCCTTCTATCTGATCCATCAGCCGGTGCTGATCGGCTCGGTCTGGCTGTTTTCGCAATTCATGCCGGCGCAGGCCGAAACCAGGGAGGTGAGTTTTCTGAAATCCTGCCAGATATCCTGCGAGCAGGCACGCGACACCGAGTTCTGCTCCAGCTATTGTGCCTGCATGCTGGACACTCTCCAGGGCGAAGCCTCGCTTGACCGGCTCTACAGCAACGACCAGTCCCCGGAGTGGAAGGCGCATATTGGCGAGCTCGCCGGCACCTGCACCGCCCAAACCGAGGCGGCGGAACCGGGAACGCGCTAATCGAGGGAGGACAATAATGAGCGACAGTCACCCGAAACCCGTGCAGCAAAATCCTGGGCAGCCGAGGCTGGGGCACATCCCATGGCCGCCGCTGATCTATATCGCCGCCATCATCGTCAGCGTCGCGCTAGGGCTGTTCTATCCGCTACCGTGGATCGGCGATCTTCTCGGCGACATCCTGTTCGCCGCCGGCCTTGTGGGGTTGGTGGCGGTTGCCGCGCTCTGGTTCACGGCAATCCGCACCATGATCCGCGCCAAGACGACGCTCAACCCGAACGGCGTGCCTGACCATCTGGTGACTACCGGACCCTTCGCCGTCAGCCGCAACCCGATCTACCTCGCCAACACGCTGCTGCTGGTCAGCCTCGCCTTTGTCACTGGGATCGCCTGGTTCCTGCCGCTGGCGGTCATCGCGGCGTTCCTGACGCAGAAGCTGACGATCGAGAGCGAGGAGAAGGTGCTGACGGCCAAATTCGGCAAGAAATACCGGGACTACGCCAAAAGGGTGCGGCGCTGGATTTGAGCCGGCGCTGACGCCACGCTCATGTGGTGACGCCGAGTTCCACCAGCCGCTCGACGCAGGATTCCTCTGCCTGATCGAGCTCGGCCAGCGTCTCTTCGAGGTCGCGGCGTTTCTGGCGCAAATCCTCGCGCTTTTCCTCGATGCGCTTGATCATCAATTTGAGTTGGCCGACCTCGCCGGGCGGCTCCCTGTACATCTGGATGATTTCGCGGATCTCGTTGATCGAGAAGCCGAGCCTCTTGCCGCGCATGATCTGGCGGATGAGATGCCGGTCCGACGGACGAAACAGCCGAGTGCGGCCGCGTCTTACTGGCTGCACCAGCCCTTCGTCCTCATAGAAGCGCAACGTCCGCGTCGACACGTCGAATTCGCGGGTCAGCTCCGTGATTGAATAATATTCCCGCATCGTCACTCCAATGCCCCGGCCACGCCGCGAGTTCCAACTGGCCGGCGCCGCCGGCGCCCAGGCGCGTACCAGAATCGGCGGACAAGGCACCTTCAAAGCCTCGCATGGCATTTACGTAAAAGTCAATTGAGGTGACGTTCAGCGCACGCCGAACCACCATGTGGCGAGCCCGAGAAAGGCAAAGAAACCGACGACATCGGTGACCGTGGTGACGAAAACCGCCGAAGCCACAGCCGGATCGATCTTGAAGCGGTCGAGCAGCAGCGGGATAAGGATGCCCGCCAGAGCCGCCACGAACATATTGATGATCATCGCAGCCGCAATGATGCCGCCGAGATTGCGATCGTGGAACCAGGCAGCAGCGACGAGGCCGATCAGGATGGCAAAAATGATGCCGTTGATGAAGCCCACCCCGATTTCGCGGCGGATGATGCGGCCGGCATTGTAGATGTCGAGGTCCCTGGTCGCCAGCGCCCGCACCGTGACCGTCATGGTCTGCGAGCCGGCATTGCCGCCCATGCCGGCGACGATCGGCATCAGCACCGCCAGCGCCACGATATGCTCGATGGTGCGGTCGAACAGGCCGATCACCGAGGCCGCCAGGAAAGCCGTCAAAAGATTGACCAGCAGCCAGGGCACGCGCGAGCGCGAGGTCGAAAAGATGCTGTCCGAGAGTTCTTCGTCGCCGACGCCGCCCATGCGCAGCAGATCTTCCTCAGCCTCCTGCTGGATGACGTCGACGACGTCGTCGATGGTCAGCACGCCGACCAGCCGCTCGTTCTCGTCGACGACGGCGGCAGACAGAAGATCGTATTGTTCGAATTCGCGTGCCGCCTCCTCCTGGTCCATGGTGGCCGGGATGGCATGCCTGGTCTCATGCATGACCTCTTCGACCTTGACCGAGCGCTTGGTACGCAGGATCTGGTCGAGGTCGATGGCGCCGAGCAGCTTGAAGCTCGGATCGATGACGAAGATCTGGCTGAAACGGTCGGGAAGATTGTTGTCCTCGCGCATGTAGTCGATGGTCTGGCCGATCGTCCAGAAGGGCGGCACCGCGACGAACTCCGTCTGCATGCGGCGGCCGGCGGTCTCTTCGGGATAGTCAAGCGAACGCCGCAGCCTGATCCGCTCGGTGAACGGCAGCTGCGACAGGATCTCGTCCTGGTCCTCCTGGTCGAGGTCTTCGAGAATGTAGACCGCGTCGTCGGAATCGAGATCCTGCACCGCCTGGGCGATCTGCGCATTGGGCAGACTGTCGACGATGTCGCGGCGGATCGCCTCGTCAACCTCGGTCAGCGCGGAAAAATCGAAATCCTTGCCCAGCAATTCGACCAGCGCGCGTCGCTGTTCCGGGTGCAGGGCCTCGAGCAGGTGGCCGAGTTCCGACTGGTGCAGATCGTCGACTTCACGCTTCAGCGTCAGCGTATCGCGATCGGCGATCGCGGCACCGATCTGGGCGAGGAACGACGACAGGATGACGCCGTCCTCGTCATAGATGTCGGCGCGGCGCTCCTCGGCTGCCCTGGCGCCGGTCATCTGTTCGTCCTGGCCTTCCACCAGCGCCTCCCGCCATCGGATTTCCGGATAAGGTGCCTGTCAGGTCTAACGCATGACCCTGACAATCGGAATCGATTTTGCGAAAGGACCATGCACAACGACAAATTGCTACAGCGCCGTTCGCGCGTCCAAACGACGCGGCGCATACCGGATGGTAGGAGGAGAGGACGTTCTACAAACCTGCGGCGCTGCAAACCTTCGCGGCGGCAGGTAAAGGGCAGCGTATCTCCCCCCCGGTCAACCAGATGGGCAGATCGACACTGATTCAAAACGGCGAGGCCGACAGTGCGAGGGCCTCGCTGGTATTGGACTGGAAGGCTTCCCGATCAGGCGGCGTGGCGCTTGGCCTCAGCCGCATAGCGGTCCAGGAGACCGCTCCAGCCACCCTCGGATTCGAAGGCCTCGCGCATCGCCTCTGCGGTTTCGCCCATGTTCTCCAGAAGCCTGTGCTCGAGTTCCACACGCGTCGCGTTCTCGCCGAGCGCGACAAAGCGGATCTCGACTTCGGTCAGCAATGCCGGATCGTAGCGCCAGCCGGCTCCAATGCGCCAGGCGAGCGTCAGCCTTGACGGCGGATCCCAGGCGAGAACCTCGCCCCAATCGCATTGTGACCCATCCTCGCCAATCTCGTACCAGCGGCCGCCGGCTTTCGGTTCGATCACCGCGGTCGTCAGGGCGGATTTGCCGATCGAGTGCGAAGCCGGCCACCAGCGCCCGAATCCTGTGGTGAACACATCGAATGCCTTGTCGAGCGGCACCTCCACCGTCACCGACTTCCTGACCGGCGCGGGCTTGATCATGGTCGTCATTTCCTCTTCTCCTTGCTGTTGTCGACTTCCCGTTTGAAGGCGCCGAGCGCATCGCCCCACATGCGGTCGAGCCAGGCGCGCATCTCGCCGAGCCCATGCGGGTCGAGATGATAGATGTTGCTGGCACCTTTCGGCTCTGCGCGGACCAGCCGGGCTTCCTTCAAAACCTTGAGGTGCTGCGATACCGCCGGCTGCGAGACCGGAAGCACTCGCGTCAGATCGATGACCGAGCGTGGCCGATCGGCGATGAGCTCGAACACCTTGCGGCGCGTCGGATCGGCCAAGGCCACCATTCCTGCATAATCATAAATCATGACTTATGATAAGCTAAAACTTATGATATATCAACCGAGGGCGTGGCGGGCCCGTGTTTAAGCAACCGGTCGGCTCGAGGCTCTGGGGCAATTCCTTGACGCGGGGGCATGGACAGCGATGCGGATGCAAGACTGCTCAGGGAATCGATCCACCGCATGCGGGCCAGCCGGCAAATGTCGACCACCGGGGAAAAGTAAACCTGGCGGCAAGGTTTTTACCTTATCGGTGTATGTGTCTCTCCGGCGAAACGTTAAGAACGGGTAAATTGGTTTGGCCCTAACCACGGAAGCCTCTCGCTACAGGCCCTCCGCCATATGGCAATTGCGCCTCTCCTTGTTCATGGCGACATACGTTTTAGGCGCATCTGCACTATATCCAGAAGTATTCTATACGTCAGCTTTAATCTATTCTCACAAGTTTCTTGTTGGCATTCCGGTGTTGTTTATCGGGGGCGTCTGCTGTACCGCGCTAATCCATGGCCGGCGGCAACCGGTTCGCTACGCACTGGATTTGGTTCAAGGGCGCTGGCGCGGTTGTCTGCTGGTGCTGTTGTTCTTCTTTGCCAGCTTGACCGCGTTCTCTACCTACAAGATCGCCATCCCGTCCGTCGTCCCATACTATGCCGACAACTGGTTGGCCGATGCTGATGAATGGCTGCACGGGATGCCGCCATGGGAGATCGTCCATAAGCTCGACAGCAACAATTGGTCGTTCGTCGTCTTCAACAGCTATGAAGTCATTTGGTTTTACCAGTGGTTCGGCACCATCCTTTTCGTGTCGCTCTGGTCGGACGAGATTGCCCGCATCCGCTATCTCTGCGCAGCAGCGCTGACGTTGTCCGTCCTCGGAACGGTCTTGGCCGTGGCGCTGGCATCGGTCGGACCGGTTTACTACCACCACTTTGTCGGCGTGGATCGCTTCCACGGATTGAATGCGGCCCTGGACAGGCTGGACCATAGTTACATGGTGCGGGAACCCGCGGCATATCTCCTGATGGCTTACCAAAGCGGCCGGGCAAGTCTTGGCGGCGGCATCTCGGCCATGCCAAGCATGCATGTCGCCTTTGCCGCATTGAACGCCTATTTGCTGTCATCGATCAATCGCTGGCTTGGCGTTCTGGGTTGGACCTTTGCAGCCCTGATCCTGTACGGATCGGTGTTCACTGGCTGGCACTATGCCGTGGACGGCTACGCATCGATCGTTGTTGTATCGGTGATCTGGTGGGCGACCGGACGCCTGGTGCGCGAATAGTTATGTGCGCTTTTCGATAGATGGCCATGCCCGCCGATGCCCACTTCGCATAAGCCAAACTCGCGACCGCAATCAGGCAAACAGCACGTGCCCCGACAAGGACGCTCCCTGCCGTGCTCGAATTCAACGGGCAAGAGATTCCGCTTTCGAATTTAATGGTGCGGTCGAGATGCAGCGCCGCAACGCCTCCCGCGTTGATTTTAAAGCATTTTTCCACGATTCCGTGGCGATTTGTATTGAGGGTGGTTCGGCAGCGGCAAAGCATGTAGTTCCAGCCAGCCACCATCGGCAGGCAGCTGGCAGCCTTGCCATCACATCCTCCTCCTGACGAACACCTAGTCTAATACGGTCAACCGTTAGGCGCCGCGCCGCGCCGCTCGAGCGCGGTCTTGCGGATGATTTCCGCGATCTCCGGGCTGCTGCTGCACAGCATCTGGAAATCCGCCGAGTGTAGCGACAGGAGTGAGACCACCGTTGTGGCGCTGACGGTCGCCGAGCGCGGTTCGCCGGTGATCAGCGCCATCTCGCCGAAGAAGGCGCCAGGGCCCAGATCCACCGGGTTCGGCGTCGCGACGCTGACGCGCCCCTCCACGACGAAGAACATCTGATCACCGGCCTCGCCATTGCGGCAGATCACAGCGCCCGCCGGCACGATGCGAGGTCGTAATGCGCGCACGATCTCGACTAGTGTGGCCGGGCCGAGCTTCTGAAACAACGGCACGGCGGCGACCAATTGCCAATTGCGGACGAAATCCTCGCGACGGACTTCTTGATAAAAGCCGGTGGCAAGAATGCCAGCCCAGAGCGCGAAGATGCCGATGCCACTCATCATGACCGCCCCGGCAAGGACGCGGCCGGCGAAGCTTTCCGGAATAGCGTCGCCATAGCCGGTGGTGGACAGCGTGACCACGGCCCACCACATTGCCTGGGGGATGCTGCCGAACTGTTGCGGTTGGACGTCGCGCTCGATGACATAGGCTGCGAGCGCAAAACCGAAAAGAACGATGCCGAAGACCGTGGCGACGCCGATCAGGTTGCGCGCTTCGTTGGTCAGGATTCTGCCCAGCAGCGGGAAGAAAGTTGAATCGCGCAGCGGTTTCAGCAGCCAGACAGCACAGTAGAGGCTCCGGTCGGGCGTGCCGACGAGCAGAAATGCGGCGAGTGGAACCAAAACCGCGAGCACATCAATGGCGATTGCCGGCGTCCTGTCCCGAACGTCTCCCGCCCGGCGCTTGAGCAGTTTCTCGGCCAATTCCAGGAGATAGACGCCCCAAATGACTGCGAGCACGGCAGCCAAAGCCAGTCTGCTTCGTCCGGACAGGTCCGGTGTCGTGAGCGTAGCCACCGCCACAAGCCCAGTCGCAGCCAGCACCGCGTTGAGCGGCGCGTAAATTCTTAAGGAAGGCAGTACCGACATTCTATGCCCACGAGCGGATACTACCGTCCAGGATAGAATGCCTTCAAGGCAAGCGCAAAGGTGCTAATTCGATATGGAGATTACCGGGCCACCCTTGGTCGTCGCTGGACCATAGGCCATGAGCCATCCGATCAGGGTCGAGATCGAGCTGCCCCTCGAACCACACCCAGCGCCGGCTCGTTCTCGGTTGGACCTTTGCAGCCCTGATCCTGTACGGATCGGTGTTCACTGGCTGGCACTATGCCGTGGACGGCTACGCATCAATCATTGTTGTGTCGGTGATCTGGTGGGCGACCGGACGCCTGGTGCGCGAATAATCATGTGCGCCTATCGATAGATGGCCATGCCCGCCGATGGCCTCTTCGCATGGGCAAAACTCGCGATCGTAATCAGGCAAAGGGCACGTGCCCCGACAAGGACGCTCCCCGCCGTGCTCGAAGTTCAACGTGTAAGAGATTCCGCTTTCGAATTTGATGGTGCGGTCGAGAAGCATCGCCGCACCGGTTCTCGTGTTGATTTAAAGGCCTTTTCTGACATTTTCGTACCGGATTGTATCACAGTTTGTATCTCAATCTGTATCGCTCAATGCGGAGCCGATATTTAAGCTCGTAATGGCTCAATCTCGAAGCTGGGAGCATCGCCCGTACGCTAACCGGCGCTAACGGAGAGGATGCCTGGGGCGCCGGTCTAGACGAAACGAGCCCCGTGGTCCTGGTCCTTCGCAGTTTCTTTCGGAACTAGCGCGTGAGCGTCAGCGACCTCCGTAAGGGCAATAGTCTGCGCTGCTATGGTTGATCAATCAAAACAGCGGCTGATGGGCGCCCCGCAGATCGGCTTAGGGCGTCCTGGTTGTTCAGAGACAATCTCTCATACGCTCACCTCTCTTAAAAATTTCCCTGTGGATATTCCCATTATGACGATGCGGTGTCGTATTCGTTTGGCGGCAACTGACTAGAGGTAAGCAACTTGGGCTCGGGGGAATCATGAACAAGTTGCTTGTTGGTGCGGCATTGCTTGCCGCCGGCGTTTTCGGCGCAGATACATCTTTCGTTGCTTATATTAGTAACTCCGCAGGGATGGTGGCCTTTGCGCAGGAGGCGCAAGGGACCTCGCCAGACGCTGGCGCCGGTGAGGGCCTTGGCAATGGCGGGGCAGCACTTGGCTCGGGATCAGGCTCCGGCACTGATGATGCGGGCGCAACGCCCCCAGCAACCGCGACGGGAGATGCTGCGCCCGCGACTGAGGCTCCCGACGCGGCGGCGGAAGTAGGAACGACCGATCAATCGACCGACACAGAAGCCGCACCCGAGGAACCAGCAGCGGCGACGACCGAGACGACCACCACAAGCGGCGATCCCGAGGCGATCGGCACGCCCAAAGTCGATTTGCCGAAGAGTTCAGGCAATGGCAATCTGGGCTATGCCATCGGCATCGACGTCCCGGACTTTCACGGCATTGAGCCGTCGATCGCGCTCAACTATGACTCTTCGCGCAGAACCAAGCTAGGTGCCCTCTACCAGGGTTGGCTGGGCTATGCCTGGGGTCTCGGCGGTTTCGATGTCATCGAGCGGGCAAGCCCGGGCTATGGCATGCCGGCCTTCGATGCCACCGACATCTATCTGCTCGATGGCCAACAACTGGTCGCCTGTGTCGCCGGCATGGTGTCGCCGTCGTGTTCGACCGGCGGCACGCATGCGACGGAGAATGAATCCTATCGCCGCATTGCGCTGAACAGCACCACCAATGAATGGAAGGTGACGGATCGCGACGGCACCGTCTCGACCTTCCGCTCGGTCGCTGCCGTCGCGAACCTGACGCCACCTGCCGGCACGCCGGCCTATGACCTGGCCCAAAACTATCGCTGGCTGCTGACCTCGGTCGCCGACACCAACGGCACCAGCGTCGCCTACACCTACACCTGCCCGGCAAGCCCGGTCTGTTACCCCGATACGATCAGCTACAACGGCACTGTCGTAAAATTCTATCTGGAGACGCGGCCCGACCTGATCCTGATGGGCAATGGCCGCGACATCTCCGAGACCAGCCAGCGCATCAAGGCCATCGGCGTCACGGTCTCTGGCGCGCTGCGCGGCGCCTACAAGCTGACCTACGACCAGGCGCCGTTCTCCAGCGCTTCCCGTCTGACGGATGAGCCAGACAGCGGGACATGATGTCGGAAAGCGGCACGATCTGGTAGCTGCCGCCGCGCTCGGTAATGCCGGCATTGTTCACGGCAAGTGCGGATTCCAGGATATCGACCAGCGCATCCTGCGATACGGGTTGCGACGTCTGCAGCGTCACCGTCCCCTGCACGCGCGGATTGACGATGTAGTTGAGATGCAGCGCGTCGCCGAGCACGGCTTTCGCCGCTTGTGCGATGGGTGCGTTGACCAGATTGAGCTCGAATTGGCCGGAACCATCGGCCGTCACCTGGGCGATTGGCGCGCCAGACGACACAAAATTGCCGGAGCCCTGATACTGCGCACCGGAAAAACGCTGAGCTTCACCTGCCGCAGTTAGGGGATGGGAAGCGTTATATCCCGCCCGCAGCGGCGAGTTCTTTGCATGCAGGCTATCAACGGTTTCGGTGAAAAAATCCTTGCCCGACGGAGACGTGCAGCCCACGCATGCGAGCAGCATGCACAACACGACGCAATTACTCAGATTGATCGACATCCGCCCGATTCCCCTAAGGTTTTAGTCTAGGGCGTCTTGGGGATGGGCGCTGGAATTGGTGGCGTTATTTCGCGTCTGTCCACAGGTGGATAGAAGAGGGCAGTAAGCTGGCGTCAGGCGGAGCCGCGTGCGATTTTGGAGAGCAAAGGACGTTGCTCCATGAGGAAGCGGTGCTGAAAGCGATAGCCGCGCGAACATGGCAAAAAGTGCATTGTCACCGCATTTCTCGTTGTTGACGCGTTTCGCCAGCGCTGCCACAGCCTGCAACTGGCCGAGAATCTCTCGTTTTTCCTCAATCCCAGCCCTTGCCAAGGCGATGCTGTCAAATGTGATGAACACCATCCAGCCGGCGGTGCAGGTTACCGCCGCCGCAATGGCCAGAGCGATGAGGCGGCGGACCATCGGGCGCGCGTTGAGGATGGTGGAGAGCATGATCAAAGCGTTCCGATCTTTGCGGTGATGGTGAAGCGCTCGCCATCATGGCCCGGAACCTTGACCACTGGCGCTGCGAATTCGGGCGCCGCAAACAGCGGCGATGCGTCCAGCGGCCCGATCAACTCAGCCGCGGAGGTCGAAAAGCCGGTGATGGTCAGGTCGCCGCCTTTGGTCGACAGGTCAGTCAGCCGGGCCGTATCGGGAAGCAGGTGCGTCAGTTCTGCCCAGACGCGAACCAGAGAGATGGATGTCTTTTTCTCGTTGCCGATTCTTTCGACCTGCTCGATGTTTGCCTGGCGTTTCTGCAGCGACGATCGCGCCGCCTTGGCCTGCACCTGAGCATCGGCGATTTGCGCGTCGAGTTCCGTGTCGGCCTGCCAATAACGCCATTGCGCATGACCGAAGGTGAAAAGTGCTGCGCCAGCAAGATTGAACACGCCGCTGTCCAGGCGATCCTCGCGCGACGGTCGCATTTTGTCGGTGGCAAGACGGCAGCCATGCTGAGGCGATCAGCGCGTTGGGTTCGATTCCCATCCGTCACAGATGGGCTGCCAACCGTTCCAGCGGCTCTACGAATCGCTTACACAACGGCCGCCAGTGTCTTGGTCTTCACCACGTAGCAGGAACAGTCCTGCTCTACTTGCTCGCCAAAAAGAATATGCACCTGCGTCGGGTCTATCGGCGTTGACGCCAGCAGGTCGAGCTCGGCCATGCTCCTCGCCTGCCGAAGCGGCGGCCGTCGCGCCGCCAGTTGCCGCGTCAGAAACAGCCCCGGTTGAATTTGGATTCCGAACATCGGACGTTTGCGCCGAGGGCCAGTCTGCAGAAGTGCAAGAATCTCGTCCGATGAGGCCGTGAGCGACAACGGGATCGATTGAAATTCGAGCGCATCTGCTTCGCGAACGCGGATACTGTCGTCCGCTATGTTGATTATCCAGTCGCCGCTGCAAGAGCGCTTTTGATTAAGACTAACCCGGTCCAGATCCCTCGCAGCTCATCGAGCCACCAGTCTAAGAAATCCAGGAATTGCTCGTTGAGTGTTGCCAAGATCGCCGCCCGCCACCCCAGCTGATTCTCGGCCGAGGTTTCAGACCGAGATTACAGTTGCTGGTGTGACGCGGATATCGGCGAGAGTGCGCAACGTTGGTTGGCCACAGCGTTTGTTAGCTGATATAGGCGCCGTTCGTTGGTTGAGGACTGATTGTGACGACGAGCGAACATTCTGGATTCTGTAGCTAACCCTTGTCAAGGGCAACGGCGCCGAAGCGATCTTGCCCGATAGGGCCGGCTCTCTTTTTGCCGTAGGTGGATTGTCCTCGCATAGGCGCGGTGCACTTTGGCAAGCGCGCGCCGCAGGCCATCCACGTCGGCCAGTGCCAGGATCAGGTGCACGTGTTTCGGCATCGGGCACTACGTCCAAATGCCGACATCGGCGACGCGGCACTAAGTCGAGCCATGCGGTCAATCAACACACAGCGGCAGCCGAGCAAGTACACAAGAAGTGCACTGTCACCTTAATTCTAATTGTCAACGTGATTCGTTGATAATTCATTTGTCCGGCTCGTTTATCAGAACGGAAAACAGTTAGTTCATCTTCTTTAGGTCTTCCTCTCTATACATGCCCTCGTACTCCCACAAAAAATGCCGCCTAAGGCAGGAGAGACAATCATACCAAGTTTCCGCCTCGCATGATTTAATAATATTCAATATAGCTTTCCGAAAAGCATCATACCTATATTCTTTCAGAACTATGACATAAGGTTCTTTCTCTACCAATCGCCTGTTTCGCTCCGTAGCGATCACACATTGAAAAATATCGGTCTTATTCGAGCCTTCGATTCCGATATCAAGGGAAAGTTGAAAAACAACATCGCTTGGGTCAGGCGCTTCATACCCTTCTTCTTCCTCAAGATCTATAACTTGATAGTTGGAGGGCAGGTCTACGGACGTTCCGAACGCTACGCGTAGCCTAATTTTATGGTGCTTCGACGTCGACATGCACGTTCCTGTTGAATGTACTGCTGTCGGGCGTTCTCGCATCGAAATTCGCCTGATAGCCTGTTCTAGCACGAAATTCGCCAGCTGGCGTTGTTGTTTGTTTGGCCGTTGGGCCTCTGAACTGCCGCAGTCCGTCCGCGGATGTTAGGCGTATGGCCCCATTTTTGAGTCTGCTCACCGTATAATTTGGGCCCACATACTCAACACCGACCGCCATAACATCACTTTCAGAATAGACCCCCGTTACGCTTCGAGTGTTTGGGCCGTCTTTCATTCTTAGTTGCGTTTGTATTTTGTAAGATAACTTATTTCTTAAATTTACTACTCTAGAACGAACGTTTTCTAGGGCACGTAGTTTTTCTAGCAAAGTCCCCGTTTTGATCCCGTTGTCATCCATCTCACTTTTCGAGGCGGGTCCATAGTATTTATTAAAGTCCCACCCAGCTACTTTTGTGCAATCGCACTTTTTGTCCTTTGTAGCCAAGCTTGGTAGCTGGTTTGTGATGCCGGCGGGACCTCCCGGCTCTCTGCCCACGGATGTGCCGTCGTTTGCAGGCTGATTGAGATGAACCCAGGCTGGCGCGCCATAAAGCGCGCTCGCTCGGTCACGACGGACATGCCTCGGCCTGCTTGTCCGGTTCGGGCTCGATAACAGTGATCTGAGTTGCGGGCTGATCGTCGGTACGGATGTGTGGCATAAACGACCTCACTTGATTGGCAATGGATTTGCCGTGTCACCGTTGGCGGTCGAGGGGCCGCCCCGCGCGATCGAGCATCCGATCGATCTTGCTCGCCATGATGAAATCGTTCTCGTGCAGTCCTTTGATCTTCTTGGTGCTCAGGGAAACCGTCACATAACCCCAGCCGAAGCTGATGTCGGGGTGATGGCCCTCGGTTTCGGCGAGCTCACCGATCTCCTGAACAAGGGTGAGCGCGTCCCGGAAATTGCGGCATCGAAAGCTCCGCTGGATGCGGTGGGCATCGTCACCCAGCTCCCAATCAGGAGCCTGTGCCTGGAAGCGTTGGGCTTCATCACGCGTGAGCGGCGGGACGCCGCCGCGACAAGGCGTACATGTTTTCTCGGCAAGAGTGTCGGTCATGTTCTTGTCTCCAAGACCATTTTTAGCAGCAAATACGACAGCGACGAGCCTATCGATCGATCTCCCCGAACACGATGTCGAGCGAACCGATGATCGCCGAGATATCGGCTCGCATGTGCCCGCGTCGCTGGCCTTCCGTCGTCCTGGCTATAGTTTCAGGCGCCGCTCAGTAGTCCATTCCGCCCATTCCGCCCATTCCTCCCGCGCCACCCATAGCGGGCGAAACCTTCTGCGGAATGTCCGCGATCATTGCTTCAGCGGTGATCAGGAGCGCGGCAATCGAGCCGGCATCCTGCAGGGCCGTCCGAACGACCTTGGCGGGGTCGACGATACCGGCCTTGATCATGTCGACATAGACTTCGTTCTGGGCGTCGAAGCCCTGATTGTGATCCTTGCTGTCGGAGAGCTTGCCGACGACGATCGAACCTTCAACGCCGGAATTCTCGGCAATCTGGCGGATCGGCGCTTCAAGTGCTCTCAGCACAATCGAAATACCTGCCGTCATGTCAGCATTCGCGCCAGTAAGCTCAGTCAAAGCTGCCTTGGCGCGCAAAAGCGCAACACCGCCGCCGGCAACGATGCCTTCTTCCACGGCTGCACGAGTGGCGTTCAGCGCATCATCGATGCGGTCCTTCTTTTCCTTGACTTCCGTCTCGGTCGCGCCGCCGACGCGAATGACAGCAACGCCGCCAGCCAGCTTGGCGAGACGTTCCTGGAGTTTCTCCTTGTCGTAATCCGAGGACGTTTCCTCGATCTGCAACTTGATCTGCTGGACGCGCGCCTGGATGGTGGCTTTCTCGCCGGCGCCGTCGATGATCGTCGTCGTATCCTTCTCGATGAGCACGCGCTTAGCCCGCCCGAGCATGTCGATCGTGACGTTCTCGAGTTTGATGCCGAGATCCTCGGAAATCATCTGGCCGGCGGTGAGCACGGCAATGTCTTCCAGCATCGCCTTGCGCCGGTCACCGAAGCCTGGCGCCTTGACGGCTGCGACCTTGAGGCCGCCGCGCAGCTTGTTGACGACCAGCGTTGCTAGCGCCTCGCCTTCGACGTCTTCCGAGATGATCAGCAGCGGCTTACCGCTTTGCACCACAGCTTCGAGGATCGGCAGCAACGCCTGCAAATTGCCGAGCTTCTTCTCATGGATGAGAACGTAAGGGTCCTCCAGCTCCGCGCGCATCTTCTCGGCATCGGTGACGAAATAAGGCGAGAGATAGCCACGGTCGAACTGCATGCCTTCGACGACATCGAGTTCGGTTTCGGCTGTCTTGGCTTCTTCGACGGTGATCACGCCCTCATTGCCGACCTTGTTCATCGCCTTGGCGATCATGGCGCCGACCGACGCGTCGCCATTGGCGGCGATCGTACCAACCTGGGCGATCTCGTCCGAAGATTTGACTTTCCTGGCCCTGGCTTGAATGTCCTTCACCACAGCAGCCACAGCAAGATCGATGCCGCGCTTGAGATCCATCGGGTTCATGCCCGCGGCAACGAATTTGGCACCTTCGCGCAGGATGGAAGCGGCCAGCACCGTGGCGGTGGTGGTGCCGTCGCCGGCGAGGTCGTTGGTTTTCGAGGCCACTTCGCGCACCATCTGTGCGCCCATGTTTTCGAACTTGTCGGTGAGCTCGATTTCCTTGGCCACCGTCACCCCGTCCTTGGTGATGCGCGGCGCGCCATAGGCCTTGTCGATGATGACGTTGCGGCCCTTGGGGCCGAGCGTCACCTTGACGGCGTTGTTGAGGATTTCGACGCCGCGCAGCATGCGGTCACGCGCGTCGGTGGAGAATTTGATTTCCTTGGCAGACATGATTTTACGTCCAGTTCAGTCTTGAAATTGCGGGATCGGAAATCGCCCGGTCAGGCGGCTTTCTTGGCCGCTTTGATCTTCTCGACGATGCCCAAAATGTCGCTCTCCTTCATGATCAGGAGGTCCTCGCCGTCGATCTTGACCTCGGTGCCGGACCATTGGCCGAACAGGATGAGATCGCCGGCCTTGACGTCGAGCGGGATCAGCTTGCCGCTCTCGTCACGCGAGCCCGGGCCCACGGCGATCACTTCGCCTTCCTGAGGCTTTTCCTTGGCGGTGTCGGGAATAATGATCCCGCCCTTGGATTTGGTATCGCCTTCCGCGCGCCGAATGACGACGCGGTCGTGGAGTGGCCGGAATTTCATTGGGGGTTCTTTCTGCCGCCGCACATAGAGCGACTGCAACACTTAACATAGCCCCTTTGGCACTCGAATGATAGGAGTGCCAAATTTTTAATTCCTCAAACCGAAAATATTTGAAATGAAATCAGTCGTTTTTACCGGCGCTTTTGGCCGTCCGAAAGGCGGAGCCATAAGCAATTTTATTGTAATTCATCCCTCTTAATTTTGCCGACAACAGACTATATTAATCCGCAATTACGAGACAAACTTATCGAGCCTTGATTGAATGTGCATCGAGAGATATATACAGTTCGCGAAAATTTGGCACGATTTGGCTTTCCCGGTCCCGATCGACATAGGTCCGCGACCTTCGACCCACCATGAAGCACCGAATTTTCGACAGCGAATGTATAGCGCTTATCCGGCGCGCATGTCGCTCTGTTCGAGCCTTTGAACCACGGCGCTGACCACGGATGTACTGGCAGCATTGGGATCTTTCCGGTTCGGATGGAAAAGATGCAGGAGGGGCGTCGGCGTGCTCCTGCGGAAAGCCGCACCCCCTCATGCAACGCAGCCTCCCCGCGTGGGGAGCGCTTGCCCGCGCTACGGCGGCGGCTTTCCATGCGAGCCGCTTCAAAAATGATGCTGCGAAACGGCTCCGGCTTTATCCGACGAACGCCTCACGCATCCGAGCGAACATGCCGGGCTGTCTCCGGGCAATCGCCGCACGGATGTGACGGGCGGCCGTTACGGCGCTCACCGTCGCGCCGAAATGACAATAGCAGATGATCTCATGCAATTGCCTGTCGGTCAGTTCGAAGAACCGCTTCGCTTCGCCGTAGTTGTCGCTTTCCAACCCGGCGGCGCGGAGGACAGGATCCTCGAAAGCGACTGAGATCGGCGAGCCGTCGCCGCGCATGGCCCCGCGTGATCTAACCGGCTGATACTCGGTTTGGTGTAGCGTCGAGAGTCGCCGGTCAGGGTTCCGTTCAAGGAGCTCCGCCCAGCGTTCAAGACGTTCGCTGCGCGACATGGCCTGGCGCAGGTAGTCCTGATCGATCTCGGCGACGATCTGCAGTTGCTCAACCGTCTGGTGCTTCATTTTAGCCTCCTATTCGGACGATAGTTGGCCCACCCATATCCTTCTTATACCTGCGGCCAGCGTGACTCCGACCGATCGTGAAGTCCAATCACGATGATGCTGGGAGGGCTTCCCCCCACAAAAATGCGGAGGCTTCGCAAAGATCCGGCCATTAATTTGGCGAACGCGGTCAAATGCGCGGCTGTTCGACGATGTCGGTCTGGAGTCCGTGCCGATCGAGGTGATCGACGGCAGAGTCTGTGCTGGAGTAGCCCGGCTCCATCGCTGGCCGGGCAGCGGGATCAAGCGAGTGGCAGTTTAGCTTCGAAACCGCCGTAATTCTGAACGCGCACAATGCGAAGAGACGCAAGGCCGCGAGCCTGCAACAGACGTTCGCTACGCGGTTCTTGACGGCTTGAGGTATGTTCAACCTTGGCGCTGACTTTTCCGAACCGAAGCCGCAGCTACGACGAGGCCGGACAATACCTCCATTTTCTCGGCTACGATGGCATGTTTGAAATGCCGTTCTTGATTGAGATTGAAGCGCTCGCGAACGCAAAACCGGAAGCAGCCACAGCCGAAGCGGGTTATTTGGCGACCTTCGATGCATCAAGGGACTCCATTCGTGATGTCGCGCGGAAAGCTTCCTCCCACGGCCGCAAGAACGTGTACCAGCCCAGAAGACCTCGACGCTTCGAACGGCGGACGAGCAAAGCGTTCCCCGTAAGGGATCGGCTTATCCCTGCGACCGCGGAGTTGTGCGGTTTCGACATGGTTGGCGACTACGTCCTTGTCCCCGTCGATTAGAGGATTATCCTTGACACGTTTGGGCGAGGCGATCGCCCATGGAGGTTGTCATGGCAGACGACAAGTCAAAGCGTGGTCCGCAAGACAGAGCACGGGTCGACGGTGGCGAAGACTATGAAGTCGGGTACCTCATGAAGAAGCACCATCTCGAACGGGCTGATGCCCTCAGGCTGGTAAAAAAGTATGGAAACAACCGCGCAAAGATCGAAGAGGAACTCTTTGCCCGAAAGGTTTGATCGCGTATTCCCGTGAGGCTGGCATAGAGCCAAGCACGCCTGAGTGTGACCAGGCTGCAGGCATAATCATGGCGCTTTTCAGCAACGGCATCGGCACTGCTGAGGAATTGAAGGCAGCGCTCCAGTTCCGTTTGGAGAGTGAGTTGCGACGGCACGGTCAACGCCTATCCCGCCTAGCTGAGAACCGCTCTAGATCGTAATTGTACATCGAATTCCAAGTGGAGGTCGCGTTAGATGCAAAACGCGAGCCTCTGAAGAAAACCATTGTCCAATTAAGGCAGTGGGTTTGGAGGCTGTATGAAAGGGGTCGTTGTTTGGCGCTATTTCACTGGCATGCCGTGTCAGAAGCACGCGGGCCTCCGGGGAGTAACATGCTGCTGAGGCTGGACCAGATCGACAAATTCTACCCCACTGGCGAAGGGCCGTTGCATGTTCTGCACGGGATCGATCTTTCGCTGGAGGCGGGCAAGAGCCTTGCGCTGACCGGCGAGTCTGGCAGCGGCAAGAGCACGCTTTTGCACCTCGTTGCAGGGCTCGACAGCCCTGATGCGGGAGAAATCCACCTTGGCGGTACCAATATTGTGGGGCTGAACGATACGGCCCTTGCCGCCCTGCGGCGGGGAACAGTCGGACTTGTGTTCCAGCAGTTCAACCTGATCCCTTCGCTTGATGTGGCAGCCAACCTTGCCTTTCAGGCTCGACTTGCCGGCCGTCCTGATCCGGCGTGGCTGAAGGTCCTTGCTGAACGGCTGGGCCTGGCCAAGGTCCTAACGCGCTACCCTGAACAGCTGTCGAGTGGGCAACAACAGCGGGTGGCGATTGGGCGGACCCTAGCCGTTCGGCCCCGGCTGGTTTTGGCCGATGAGCCCACGGGCAATCTCGATGAGGCAACAGGGGACGCTGTACTCGATCTTATGCTGTCGCTGGTGGCTGAAACGGGTGCCGCCCTGTTAATGGTTACCCATTCCAACCGTCTGGCAAACCGGCTGAACGCCCACGTTCACCTGCACGCGGGACGGCTGGCTTGATGGTGTGGACCGGGTTGTCAGCGCTCTTGTCGCATTGGCGCAGGCGGCCTGTCCAACTGGCGATGCTGCTTTTGGGGCTATCGCTGGCAACGGCGTTGTGGTCAGCGATTCAGGCGATCAACGGTGAGGCGCGGGCGAGCTATGACCGTGCAGCGGCGATCCTTGGGCAGGACCGGCTCGCGCAACTGGTGCGTGAGGACGGGACCCGGATGGATCAACAGGTGTTTGTGAGACTGCGGCGAGCAGGCTGGCTGGCTTCGCCGGTGATTGAAGGTGAAATGCGGTTTGGGGATGTGCGGTTGCGCGTCCTCGGCATTGACCCACTGACTTTGCCGCCGCAGGCGCAGCAGGTGGATGTTGCAGTGGGTGATGAGCTATTGCCGTTCATCACGGCGCCCGGGGTGCTCTATGCAACTCCGGAAACCGCGGCACGACTAACCGAGCAAGCAACACCTCCCGTGCGCGTGGCCGAGGGTTTGCCGCCTGGCACAGTCCTCACCGACATCGGGCAGGCGCAGGTCTTGCTTGGGGCAAAGGACAAGATCTCTCGTCTTTTGCTCTGGCCGGACCAACCGATTGGCCGTGCCCCTCTAGAGGTGACAGCCCCCGGCCTGACCCTGCGCGAGCCGAGTGAAACGGGGGATCTTGCCAGGCTGACCGACAGTTTTCACCTGAACCTGACGGCTTTCGGTTTTCTTGCCTTTGCGGTGGGGCTCTTCATCGTGCATTCCGCCATCGGTCTGGCTTTTGAACAGCGCCGCCCGGTGTTTCGCACGCTGCGCGCACTGGGCTTGCCGGCCCGCGTGCTGGTCCTTTTGCTGATCGCCGAGCTGCTGATCTTCGCCCTCCTCGCGGGATTGGTGGGCGTGGCACTTGGCTATGTAGTCGCCTCGGCCCTTTTGCCCGACGTCGCCGCCACCCTGCGCGGACTTTACGGGGCCGATGTGCCGGGAACGCTGTCGATCCGCCCCGCAGTGTGGGCAGCGGGGCTGGCGATCGCGGTAATCGGCACGCTGGTAGCGGCCGCACAAAGCCTCTGGCGGCTATGGCACCTGCCGCTGCTTGCGCCGGCCCAGCCTCGGGCCTGGGCGCGGGCTTCGGAGCGGGCCCTGCGCGCGCAAGGCGTGGCTGCGATGGTGCTCCTGTTGACGGCGGCGGGAATTGCACACTTCGGATCCGGCCTCGAGGCGGGCTTTGCGCTTCTGGCGGCACTGCTGTTGGGGGCGGCACTGGCGCTGCCGCTCGTGCTGACGGGGATATTGCACCTTGGCGGCCGCTTGGCGCGTGGACCATTGGCTGAATGGTTTTGGGCCGACACGCGTCAACAGCTTCCCGGCCTGTCATTGGCGCTAATGGCACTGCTGCTTGCGCTGGCCGTCAATGTGGGCGTCAGCACGATGGTGTCGAGCTTTCGGCTGACCTTCACCGGCTGGCTCGATCAGCGTCTCGCCTCAGAGCTTTACGTGACCGCCCGCACCGAAGCAGAGGCCACGGCGATACGCGACTGGCTGGCCCAGCGCAGCGACGCGGTCCTGCCGATCTGGAGCATTGAGGGCCGGGTCGCAGGCCAGCCCGCGGCAATATACGGCGTGGCCGATCATGGCACCTATCGCGAGAACTGGCCGATCCTCTCTGCAGTGCCGGGGGTGTGGGACCGGATCGCCACAGGCGACGGCGCCCTGATCAACGAACAACTGGCGCGGCGCCAGGAGTTGGGCTTAGGGGACCAGATCACGCTGCCCGGTGGCTGGCGGGCCAGCATCGTCGGCGTCTATGCCGACTATGGCAACCCGATCGGCCAAGTGATCATCGGGATCGACACACTGCTCCAGCACTATCCTGACGTCTCCCGCCTGCGCTATGCCATTCGGATTGCCCCTGGCAAGGCCGAAGCACTGGCTGCGGGTTTGCGGGCGGAATTCGGGCTGCCCGCGCAGAACGTGATTGACCAGGCCGGGATCAAGGTCTTTTCGCTCAAAGTGTTTGAGCGCACATTCAGAGTGACAGCCGCGCTGAATGTGCTGACGCTGGGAGTCGCGGGGCTGGCGATGTTTGCGAGCCTCATGACCGTGTCGGGGATGCGCCTACCGCAACTGGCGCCGGTCTGGGCCATGGGTCTGCCCCGCCGCCACCTCGTATGGCTGGAGCTTTGGCGCGGCTTGTTGTTGGCAGCCTTGACCATGCTGGCCGCTCTGCCTGTAGGTATCGGGCTCGCCTTTGTTCTACTGGCGGTGGTGAATGTGGAGGCTTTTGGCTGGCGTCTGCCGATGCACCTTTTTCCCGGTGACTGGGCGCGGCTGGCGGCGCTCGCGTTGCTGGCGGCCGGACTTGCAGCCGCCGTGCCTGCCTGGCGGCTGGCGCGTCTTTCGCCATCGGATTTGCTGAAGGTATTTGCACATGAGCGTTAGAGCATTGCTGATCTACATGAGCTTGGCCGCACCTGCCTTTGGCCAGGGTTTTGCTGGGCTTGGCACAGAGGCTGACGGGTTTTCAGTGCCGCAGCCGGGGACTGCATTCAACTTTCCGGCAGACCACGGCCCGCACCCCGGTTACCGGATCGAATGGTGGTATTTGACGGCCAACCTGCAAGCTGCGGATGGAGCGGACTATGGCGTGCAATGGACTCTTTTCCGATCCGCCCTGGCCCCGGTGGAGCGGTCCGGCTGGTCCAGTCCGCAGCTTTGGATGGGCCACGCCGGGCTGACGACGCGAACGCGCCAATTCGTGGCCGAACGGCTGGCACGGGGCGGCATCGGCCAGGCGGGGGTTTCGGCTGCACCCTTGGCGGCCTGGATTGACAACTGGCAGATGGCAGGTCGGGCCCTGCCAGAGGCGGATGCGCTGTCGGCGCTCGATCTGCACGCGGCGGGACAGGCGTTTTCCTACGAACTGGCACTGGACGCCAAAGGCCCTCTGGTGCCGCAGGGAGTGCAGGGCTACTCGGTGAAATCCGAGAAGGGGCAGGCGAGCTATTACTACTCGCAACCATTCTACCACGTGACCGGTACACTGACCCTTCCGGCGGGCGTGATCGCGGTGTCCGGTCAGGCGTGGTTGGACCACGAATGGTCCTCGCAGCCGCTGGCTGAGGATCAGACCGGGTGGGACTGGTTCTCCTTGCATTTCGACAGCGGCGAAAAGATGATGGGCTTTCGCCTGCGCGACGGAGGCGCGGGCTTTACATCGGCCACATGGATCAAGGCCGACGGCAGGCCGCAGCCGCAGGCCCCCGGCGCCCTAAGGGTGACGCCGCTCGAAACGGCGGCAGTCGCGGGACGTAGCGTGCCGATCCGCTGGAGGGTGCAATTGCCGGAAAACGGAGTGGATGTGACCATCCGGACGCTAAACCCAGAAGCCTGGATGGACACACGCTCTCCCTATTGGGAAGGCCCGATCCGATTTGAGGGCACCCATGCCGGGCGCGGCTATCTCGAGATGACAGGCTATGAGTGACTGGAGGACACTGCTCAATCGCGAGATCGCGACGGTTGGCGAATTGCCGAAAATGGAGAAGGTTAGTTTCCAGCGCCCTTCCCTCTACCACCACCTCAAACCCACTATCTCAGGTAATGGCTCTGGCGATGTAGCGGTCCTGCGCCGCCACCTACCACTACATGGCTCCGAATTGCGGATCGATGTTGCGTGGCCGGAGATGGGCGCGCATCTGCGTAGTGCAGAGTTGCCGCGAGCGTGTTTTCCGATTTCTACGTCGAAGCACCACCGCTGCACGCGTCAATCTTGTCGGTGTCGATCTCCATGCCAAGCAGTCTAACACGCGAAACGGCGTCTGCCGCGGTCCACACCGGATGGTTACGCTGCACGGCGCATTCTGCCGATGATTGAGGTTCATGAAGGCCTTCCCGCAAAATATGCGCCTTAATGCCCGGCCTCACGGCCTCACGCAATCCAGACATTTTCAAACTCGCCACACGAAAAAACCGCCTCGGTTAGACCGAGACGGTTATCGTACTATGACAGAAGTGGTTGCGGGGACACGCAACCACCGATACCGACATCATTAACGTGACGATTTGACAGGTCCAGGCCAGCATTGCAGGGAGGCGACTTGGTGGGCTCGGAGGGATTCGAACTCCGCGCTTGGAAAAGCGTCCCTCTCGTCTTCACCGTGCAGGCCGCTTACTCTGGGCGGCAGAGTGCCCTTCCGCGCTTCGCCAAACCTGCCGTGGGAAAAGCCTTGCCGTTTTTTCCGGCGGGGCTTTGATCAGATCGCGACTATTAGTGATTTATGCTGGAACTGGTTGCGGAGGTTGGAGTCGGACCGATTTGCGCCGATTAAGAAGCCCGTCAGCAAACGAACTCGGTCACAGCACTGTATTGGCGGTATCCCTCTAGCGACTTGAACGCCCCGGCCGTTGCTTAGGTCGCGCCCACCCTTTTGCACGCGCCCCCCTGCCCGGCCGTTGAACCCGTTGGGCGGCTTGCTAGTCTGCCAAGCTCCTAACAGGGATAGCAACCTGGAATGAACACAGCACTGCTTTTGATGGCTCAGTATGGTGGCAAGGCCATCATCCCGATCGATGAGGTCTGCCGAGACTATTTCTCCCACCTGACGCCGCCGAAGTTGGTCCGAAAGATTTCCATGGGGGAAATTGCCCTTCCGCTCGTGCGGATCGAGGACAGTCAGAAGTGTGCCAAGGGCGTCCATCTCGCCGATTTGGCCAAATACCTTGAGTTCCGGACTGAGGCTGCGAGAAAGGAAATGAGGGGTCTCACGGAGTAGCGAGGGAGCGTGAATGAGGTTTCGTTCAGCCCTGCCGTACACAGCCGCCCGCGGCTTATGGCCTGATGAGCGACGAACTGGATCAACCGTTTCAAGGCCGGTACTGCATTTGGTACAGCACCACTTCAACAAAGACGCGTAATCGACTGTCTGAACTGCATGTTTGTTGGGACTGCGTCCCATCTGATGTTGGACACGATGGTACAACTTTGCAGTATCAAACGAGGCGTTTCTCGAAATGATCCTACAGAACACGCACGTGTCCCTGCGACGAGCCGAAGCAGCGCACCGGCTGCGTGGAACACGCTGACGGGAGGGGCCTGAAAAAGAAGATTATTAGTCGGCTGCCGAGGTCATTATGAATTCAAATGCCGTCAGCTATTTGTACAGTTCTGGCTTACTCATTGCGCCAATAACTGCCTTTCGCCCTTCTGATAGTGATTGCAGACCCGCCTCGGCAGCGATTGCAGCCCGGTATCCGTCCAGCAGCTTGCTCCGGCCGGAATTCCGCTGAGTATTGAATGGATCCAGGCCTGGGCCTGCAGGCGATAGGCATCGGTGAAGCGAGGACGCCAGTCCGCGGGATAGGCCGTTCCTCGCGACAGACCCGAATTGATCTCGGTGCGCAGGGGCGAAAGCAGCGAGACCGTTGCGGTGGAAGCGTAAGCGCCTCGCGGATCGCCTATGGATTTGGGCTTGACGTTTTCCGGAATCGCCAGGGCATGAGTTCCTCGATCTGGGTTTGCGGATGGCCGTTGATGATGGCGTCGAGGGTTTCGGCGAGGTAGGCGACCGGGTTGACGTCGTTGAGCCTGCAGGTGGCCACGATGGAGGCGAGCAGCGCCCAGTTGTCGAACGTAGTGCTGTGCTGCGATTGTCGACAGTGTCCCAGGAGCCTCTTAGGGACTATTGCCTCCAACGATCCGTTGCTTTCCCCACCCCAACTTTCAAAATTGTGGTAAAGTCTCGACGTTGTTATTGGCTTTGAGCGAGCGGTGTGAGGGCGCTGGAGGCTACCATGCACTTCATTAAGCTCCTGGTTGGCTCAGCAATATTGACAGCATCGGGGGCAGCGTTTGCGGCAGAGGAGGTGTCTGTCGAGAGAGGACGGCTGGTTTCCATCATCGGCAGCTGTCACGACTGCCATACTGACGGCTACAGGGAAGCCGAAGGCGCACTCGACCCCACCAAGGCATTGAGAGGGAAAGTAATAGGTTGGCGGGGGCCGTGGGGCACAACGTATGCAAGCAATCTGAGATGGAGCGCGCAAGACCTTAGCGAAGACGGGTATGTAACCTACATCAAGACACTTCGCACATTGCCGCCGATGCCTTGGTACAACGTTCGCGTCATGCCGGAGAGCGACATTCGGTCATTCTATCGATATGTGAAGTCGCTCGGTGATCCCGGCGCCTTCCTCCCGAGAACGGCGAGACCGGGGGAAGAGCCGAGAACGCCCTTCGTCACGCTGGAGCCACCGCAAATGCCGAAACCTTGTTCACGCGACCTGGACTGCGGCGTGGGCGAAGTTTGCTCGGCCGCACCAGTCCGCCAATGCGTTAAGAAGTAGGCACCGTGGGCAGCGGCCCTCTTAAGACAGCCGACCCCAATTACGCGGTAGGGCGAAACCTTAAGTTTCGGAATAGTAGCGAACGCCGCCCTCGGGCCAGACGTCAAGTCAGACCGTCAATGATAAAACTTAGGGTGAGCGCCTCGCGGATCGCCTGTGGATTTGGGCTTGACGTTTTTCGGAATCGCCAGGGCATGAGTTCCTCGATCTGGGTCTGCGGATGGCCGTTGATGATGGCGTCGAGGGTTTCGGCGAGGTAGGCGACCGGGTTGACGTCGTTGAGCCTGCAGGTGGCGATGGAGGCGAGCAGCGCCCAATTTTCGGCCCCGACTTCGTGACCTGCAAACAGGGCATTTTTTTCTGGTCAGGCATACTGGCCTGATCGCGTTTTCAACCGGGTTGGTGTCGAGTTCCAGGCGGCCATCGTCCAGGAAGCGGGTCAGGCCTTGCCAGTGGCCGAGCCCATGCCGGATGTCTTCGGCCAGGCCAGAGCCGGAGGAGATCATCGATAGCTGCTTTTCGAACCATGGTTTCAGGGCAGCGATGAAGGGCGCGGAATGCTCCCGTCGGGCGGCAAGCCGGGCTTGAGGTGATGCGAGCATCCGCGCGTGATCCGCACCCATTACCCCTACGCCGATAATTCCAACGCGTATACTCAAGTTGACCTCCGTATTATTCCAATGCGTTCAGTCAAGCCAGCCGGTTGTCCGGGCTTTTCCGGCCTCGTGCGAGTCGGCGGCCGCCTGGATGAATTTCACCCAGCGCAGCCCGTCGAGCACGTTCGGAAACAAGATCGTGACTGCCTCCGCATGAACGGTTGCACGGTACAACGCGGTACGCGATGCCGTTTCGTGAGACGCTTCTCGCAATGAATCCTGGCCGGCTCCGCGGGCGAAAGCGCGTCAGAGAAGCAGCCGCTGGTCCGTTGTAGGCAAGATGCGGATCATATCCGCAGTAGGATGAACCTGCCGTGCCGGCGTGTCTATCTTCTGAGGCTGACCGGTGCTGGCGGCGCGCTCAATGGCAAGCAGGGCGCGCACGTCGGCAAATCCTTCTCCACCGTCGGCTTCAGGCGGTTGTGCATTCAGGATGCAGTCGGAGAAATACGCGGTCTGTCCGGCGAAATGGTCTGTCTGCGGGAACGTCTTTTCCGTTCTGATGTCGCCATGCCGAAGCTTCATTTGCACGGCAGTCTCGAAACGGAAGCCAGGGTCGGCCGTTACGCTCCCCTTCGTTCCGGCCACGTGGTAAAAATCCGAATTGTCCGCGCCGAAGCTGGCAATGAACTGTGCAAGCCGGCCCTCGGGGAAGCGCAACGTCACGGCAATGCTTTCCTCTACCTCCCCGACTGAGGCGCTGCCGAAACTCCTTACCGCGACTGCCTCGATCGGCTCAGTGGCAAAGATATGGCGCGCGGCATTCAGGCAGTAGACGCCGATGTCCTGCAAGGGACCGCCCCAATAGGCGGCCTTGAGGCGGTGATTGTCGGACGACGCTACGAAGGAGAAGACCGCGGCAAAGATGCGGGGATCGCCGATCTCACCGCTGCGGATGCGCTCCAGCACCTCGACAGTGCCGGGCTCGTTGTGCAGCCGATACGCCGTCATCAGGTACGCTCCGCTCTCATTGGCGGCGGCGATCATCGCCTCGCATTCCGCCTCGGTCGTGGCCAGCGGCTTTTCAACGAGCGCGTGCTTGCCGGCTCTCAGGGCTCGGATCGCATAGTCGGCATGCATGGAGTTCGGCAATGCCACGTAAACTGCATCGGCGACGTCCGATGCGAGCATCTGGTCGTACTGCTCATAGCTGAAGACGTGTTCCACGCCGTAGAATTCGGCGAGCTTGGCGGCGTTTTTTTTGGCCGAGCCGCTGACGATCGCCGTGATTGTCGAGTTTCCGGTCTGGGACACACCGGGCATAAAGGCTTCCTGTGTGATCCAGCCCGCGCCCACCACGGCATATCGTATCTTTCTCAATTGCTCCTCCCGAATGGGATCACTCCCGGCACTCGTCTAAAAATGGTCACGCCGTGGCCAGCGGAGCGTCTCTGAGGCCTGACGGCAGCGGTCGATTTGAGCCAGTCGCTCGATGGGTCTGTTGTCGCCTCTCAGGGGCAAAGGCGGGCAAGAGTCATCCCTCGCCCGCCGCAGAGTTGCGCCCCCCGCCTACTTTCCGATGCAGGTGTCGGCGGTTTCGGGGGTGCAGACGTCGAGACCGGTGTAGGTCGGGTCGGCCGGCGCGGGCTTGCCGTCCTTGATGTCCTTCAGCGCCAGCATGGTCTTGTAGCCCATTTCGAACGGCCGCTGTCCGACCTGGCCGAGCGACAGGCCTTCCTTCATCTGGTCCATCTGCACCGGCAGCGTGTCGGCGACGACCAGAGCCAGCTCCTTCTTGGCGATCTTATCCTTGTACGGCTCGACCGCAGCGCGATTCGCATCCGGTATGAATTGCGGAAAGCCGCCTGTCGGCACGAAGGCGTCGAGGTTTGGCGTCTTCGCCATGAAGTCCTGGAACTGCTGAACCGACAGAGGGAAGTCGTCGTTGGTATAGAGAGGGCAGCCCGGTGCTTCCGTCCAGCCGTTCTGGCCGGTCAGGGCATCACCTGGCGAGGCGGCCGACTCCTTGCCGGCCAGCGTATCGCGTATACCCTTCATGCGCTCATTGTGGTTGGCCGCGGCAGCTCCGCCCGACTGGATACAGATGGTGCCGCCTTTCGGCTTGATGGTCTGCACGATCTTGGCGAGGTTGACGCCAATTTCGTAATTGTGCGTGCCGATATAGGCGACACGCAGGTCCTTGTTCTCCGGTAGCACATCCGAGTCCCAGGTAAGCACGGGAATGCCCGCTTCCTTGGCGGCCTGAAGCGCGACGGCCATTGCCGCGGCGTTCGACGGGGCGACGGCGATGCCGTCGACCTTCTTGGCCACCAGGTCCTGCACGATCTGCACCTGCTCCTCGCCGCCGCCATGCTCGCCGGGGCCGATATACATGCATTCGATCGCGCCGCTGGATTCGGCTTCGGCCTTCTTGCAGCCGTCACGAGCCTGGTCGAAGAAAGGATTGTTCATGTTCTTCGGCACAAGGGCGAAGACGTATTTCTGCTGGGCATAGGCCTGCCCTGCCATCAGCGCGGAAAACGCCACGGCCGCCGTCAGAATGTATTTTTTCACCTGTTCCTCCACTTTGTTTTGACGTCCACTATCCCCGACGGCTTGCGGCCGCCGGATTCTATTTGCGCTTCCAGGTAAACATATCCTCCAGCGTCGCCCGCAGCGACTTGCCCGAGGTCTGCATGCCGAGAAGCACGGCAAGAATGATGAAGGCCCCGACAAAGGCGCCCTGCCAGTTCGAATCGATCCCGGCCATCAGCAGCGCGTTGCGGATGACCTCGAGGAAGGCCGAACCGATCACAGCGCCAAACGCGGTTCCGTAGCCGCCCATCAGGCTGGCCCCCCCGATGACGGTGCCGGCGATCACCCTCAACTCGTAGCCGGTTCCCATCGCGTTGATGGCCGAGCCGCTGTAGCCGAGCAGCAGCAGGGACGCGATCGATGCGGTAAATGCGCAGAAGACATAGGCCTGGAATTTGATCCAGTCGACGGGGACGCCGGTCATCCGCGAGGCGTTCTCGTTGCCGCCGATCGCGAAGAGGTGGCGCGCCCAGGCGGTGAAAATGAAGACGGAGCCGACGATGAGCGCGAGGATCACCATCACCCAGAACTGCGAGGACAGTTCCGGGATCCAATGAGGCACCCAGCCGTCAGGCGTGTGCCTCGGCCATTTGGCCTGGCCGATGGCCTTGACGATCGGCGCATCGGGTCCGAACTGGTAAAGCATCTGGTTGCCGGACAGCACGACCGCCAGCGAGCGCGCGATCGACAGCATGCCTAGCGTCACCACGAAGGACGGCATGCCGATATAGGCCACGAAGAAACCGTTAAAGGCTCCGCAGGCGATGCCTGCGAGCAGACCCGCGCCAAACGCCACATACCAAGGCTGGTGCCAAGTGAGCAGCAGGCCGGCGACGATCGCGACCAGCCCCATCACCGAGCCGACCGACAGATCGATGCCGCCGGTGATCAGCACCACCGTCATGCCCAGCCCCATGATGGCGATAGGTGCAAAATTGCGGGTGGTGTTGGTAACGTTGTCGACCGTGCCGAAGCTGGGCTCCAGCCACGTCATGAAGACCACCAACACGAAAAGCGCGATCGCGACCCAGAAGGCCTGGCTGGCGATCATCTTCTGGAAAACGCTCTGCTCTATTATGCCGACCACATCACCGATGGACGCATGGCCTTCCTTCAGCATGTCGCTCTGGCTATGCATCACGGATCGCTCCCGTAATTAGGCCGGTGATCTCCTCCGGCGATGTCTTCTCCGTCGCCTTGTCGGCCACTTTCGAGCCGCGTCTCAGCACGATGATGCGGTCGCAGACCGCGAACACATCGGGCATGCGGTGGCTGATCAGCATTACCGACACATTTTGCGATTTGAGCCGCCGGATCAGCTCCAGCACCTCGGCTACCTGGCGGACCGAAATCGCCGCGGTCGGCTCATCCATCAGCACGAGCTTGGAGTTGGATAGCCGGGTGCGGGCAATGGCGACCGCCTGCCGCTGGCCGCCTGACATTTTTTTGACCAGATCGCGCGGCCGCGTCTCCGACTTCAGCTCCGCGAACAGTTTTGCCGAGCGGTTGATCATCGCCTGCTTGTCGAGCACTCGGAGCGGCCAAAACCCCTTCTTCATCTCGCGGCCGAGAAAGACATTTTGGGCGGCCGTCAGATTGTCGGCCAAGGCCAGATCTTGATAGACGACCTCGATCCCTTCGCCCCGTGCCTCGATCGGCTTGTGGAAATGGCAGACCTTGCCGTCCACCGCGATTTCGCCGTCGGAGGGTGGGAAGTTCCCCGCAATCAGCTTCACCATGGTCGATTTCCCGGCACCGTTGTCGCCCATCAGGCCAACCACCTCGCCGGCAGCAACCGCGAAGCTAACATCTGACAAGGCACGGATAGCACCAAAGCTTTTCGAGACGCTTCGTACGTCCAGCACAGACACATTCTCCTCCCTGTGCGACGTCGACTTGAGCACTCAGCCGACGTACCTCTCTCCGGCTGCAATCTATATTGCAAAATGTACAAACATGCAACGTTTATTTCAGACGCATGCGGGGCGGCGACCAACTCTCCCTCGCATCAGTCTGTTCGCAGCCACTTGCTCTCCCGGGCCGAGCCCTGAATTGCCTCCACGAGTTCCTGGATGCGTTGGCCGGCCCGGAAGCCGAAAGACTCGTCTCGCTTCCCGGCGATCGCATCGACGAACCGCGCAATCTCGATAGCCTTCAGATCGTTGAAGCCGAGCTGATGGCCTGGTGCGACGCAGAAGAGTCCATAGGGATCGTGATCCGGACCGGCCTCGATGCGCCGAAAGCCACGCCGGCCGCCGGGATCGGCCGTGCTGTAGAAATGCAGCTCGTTGAAGCGCTCCTGGCTGAAGACGAGCGCCCCCTTGGTGCCATAAACCTCGAAATCGTGCTGCATCTTGCGGCCGGTGGCGACCCAGCTCGCTTCGATGCTGCCGGATGCACCATTGGCAAAACGCAGAAATGCGCGACCGATGTCGTCGACCTCGATGGTCCGGCGCCCGCCTCGGCCATCCGGACGGCTCGCTATGACGGTGACGGAATCGCCGAGGACCCGTTCCACCGAGCCAAGCAGAAACTCCGCCGTGGCCAGAGCATGGCTGCCCAGATCCGCCAATGCGCCACCGCCGACAGGATCGTGCCGGAAGGTAAATGGGCTTTCCGCATCCGCCATGTAGTCCTCGGCGTGAATGCCGCGATAGCTGCGGATCTCGCCCAACTCGCCCGCGCGGATCATCTGCCGCGCCAGCGCGAGCAGCGGGTTGCAGAGATAATTGAACCCGACCTGCGTCCTGACGCCGGCCGCTTCCGCCGCCTCGGCCATCCGTCGGGCATCCGCCGCAAGGGGCGCCAGCGGCTTCTCGCAATAGACGTGCTTGCCGGCGGCAATGGCGGCGAGCGCCATCTCCTTGTGGAAGCCGTTCGGCGCCGTGATATCGATCATATCGATCTCCGGGTCCTCGACCAGACGCCTCCAGTCCCCGCTCGCCCGCGCGAACCCCAAGGCCTGCGCCGCCTGCGCGGCGAGGTCCTCGGTTCTGTCCGCAACCGTGTGGAGCACCAGTTCGTAGGGAAGATCGAAGACACGTTGTGCGGCAGCAAAGCCGAACACATGGGTCTTGCCCATGAAGCCGGTGCCGATCAGGCCGATTCTGAGTTGAGGTTTTTCACCGGCCATTCAACTCGGCTCCGTTTACCACCAGCGCTGAGTCGATCCGCCCGGCGAAAAAATCGAGCACGTTCTGCACGGACGAGATTGCCATGAGCTCGCCGCACTCGGCGGTGAGCCCGGCAATGTGCGGCGTCAGAATCACCTGGTCGAAGCCGAAGAGCGGATGGTCCGCGGCGGGTGGTTCATCGTCGAAGACGTCGATACCGGCCGCTGCGATGCGCCCCGCTCGCAGCGCCGCGATCAGCGCCGCCTCGTCGACGATGCCGCCCCGCGCTGTGTTGATGAGAACAGCAGTCGGTTTCATCGCCGAGAGTTCCACGGGGCCGATCACCGGGCGCTCGGCCTTGGGTACGTTGACGGAGATCGCATCGGCCCAGGCGAGTCCCGTTTGCAAATCGCTCACCGGCGCGACCGGCCCCTCCGGCCAGCCTTGCCTCTCAAGGAATGGATCATAGGCACGCACGTCCATGCCGAATGCCGCCGCCATGCGCGCCAGGTGGCGGCCGATCCGGCCGAACCCGAGGATCAGAAGCCGCTTGCCCGAGAGTTCGCTTGGCTCCAGCCGGTTGCGCCAACCCCATTCGTTACCGCGCACCGAACGATCCGCTCGGATCAGCCGCTTGGTTGCCGCCAGCAACAGCATCATGGCGTGCTCGGCCACCGACACCGAGTTCACATCGCCGACGATCGCGAGAGCGATCCCGCGCCGATTGAGGGAGGATAGATCCACAGCGTCGTAGCCGACGCCATGGCGCGAGACGATCTTCAACCTCTCGGCGCGTGCTACGGTCGGAGCCGACAAGGGCTGGGTGCGAATGACGAGGCCATCGGCCTTGCCGATCAGAGGTGCGTAGCTTGGTTCGGAGACATCTTCGACATAGTCGTAGGTGACGCCGGGCGACGCATCGAGAAGTTCGATGCCGCTCGGATGAAGTTTTCCGGCGACCAGAACGTGCGGCATCAATAGCCTCCCTTGCCGGCTTCAAGAGAGGCGGGCTTCGCGCCGGTCAATTCGCGAAAGCGGGCAACACACGCCTGGGCCGCTGCTGCGAGCAGGCGGGAGTCGCCTGACACGGTGGTCATGTCGAAACCCCATTCGATGGCACGTGCGGCGTAGTCGGCCGTGCCGCAATGGAGCGCGGCGCGTTTGCCGTTCCTCTTGCAGGCTGCAACGATCGTCCGCAGAGCGGCGATCATGTCAGGCTCCTCGCGATCGAAGGACGGCGCGAGACGCCCCTGGTGCAGGCTGAAGGTCAGGTCTGCGGGACCGACATAGATGCCGTCGAGCCCTGGCGTTGCGGCGATCGCATCGAGATTGCGCATCGCCTCGGCGGTCTCGACCATGGCGAAAGCCAGGATCTCGTCATTGGCTTCGGCCGCGTAGTTGGCACCCGCCGAGAAGTTGGCACGCGTCGGCCCAAAACTGCGCTGGCCGGCCGGCGGATAGCGCAGGTAGCTGACGAGCTGAGCCGCCTGTTCCGGCGTGTTGATCATGGGACAGATCACGCCATAGGCGCCGGCATCCAGCACCTTCATGATGATGCCCGGCTCCAGCCACGGCACGCGCGCCATGGGCACCACCCTGGATGCACGCATCGCCTGGAACATCGGAAGCAGCATCGAATAGTCGAGCGCGCCGTGCTGGACATCGATGCTCACGCTGTCATAGCCCTGCGCGGCCATGATCTCGGCGGTGAATGGACTGCCGATCGAAAGCCAGCCATTGATCGTGGGCCGCCCTTCGGCCCAGATCTGCTTGAGCTCGTTCTTGATCAAGGCGGCCTCCTCAGAACACAATCTGCGCAAGCTTGGTGTCGAGGTAGTCACCGATACCTTCGCTGCCGCCTTCGCGACCCATTCCGGAATATTTCGTGCCGCCGAACGGCGCTTCCGATGCGGCGAGAGCGAAGCTGTTGATGCCCACCATGCCTGCCTTCAGCTCGGCTACCGTGCGGCGCGCACGCTTCGGGCTCGACGTGAAGGCATAGGCCGACAATCCCATTGGCGAAGCATTCGCCCGCTCCAGCGCCTCCTCATCCGAGGAAAACCGGGTGATCGCCGCGATCGGCCCGAAATTCTCCTCGGCAAAGACCCTCATGTCGTCGGCAACATCGGTCAGGACCGTGGGCTCATGAAAATGGCCGGCATTGAACGCCGCAACCCGATGGCCACCCGCGACGAGCTTCGCACCGGCTTTCATAGCGTCGGACACGATGTCTTCGATCTCGGAAAGCCGGCCGGCATTGATGAGCGGGCCCATCTGCACGGATGGGTCGAGCCCGTCGCCCAGTTTCAACGCTTTGGCGCGTTGCACAAAGCCCTCGACGAAGGCGTCGTGCAGGCTTTCGTGGACGAAGAAACGATCCGGTGTGACGCAGACCTGGCCGGAATTGGCGTATTTGGTCGGCACGGAGACGTTGAGCGCGGCATCCAGATCGGCGTCGTCGAAGACGATCAGGGGCGCGTTGCCGCCAAGCTCCATAGACACCTTCTTCACCGTGTCGGCAGCATCGCGGATCATCTGCTGGCCGACGCGGGTCGAGCCGGTGAGGGACACCTTGCGCACCGCCGGCGAAGCCATGATCGGCGCATAGGTCGTGCTCGTGGGCCCAACGACCAGGCTGACGGTGCCGGCAGGAAGATTGCAGGCGCGGATGCAGTCGACCATCAGCATCGCCGTCCCGGGCGTCTGACTTGACGGCCGGACGACGGTCGAGCAGCCAGCGCCAAGCGCCGGCGCCACCTTGCGGGCGACCAGTGCCGCCGGAAAGTTCCAGGCGGTGAAGGCGGCTGCGATCCCGACAGGCTCGTGCAGAACTTCGAAACGACCGCCGGGCACGCGCGATTCGATGACGCGCCCATAGATCCGGCGGGCCTCCTCGGCGTACCAGCGGAACTGATCGACCGCCAGCCCCCATTCGCGCTCGGACTGGGCAATAGGTTTGCCGGTCTCGCTGGAGATCATCCGCGCGGCTTCGTCCTTGCGGCGGATCATCTCGTCCGCGATAGCATGCAGGGCGGACGCGCGCTCAAAACCACCCTTGGATTTCCATGCGGAAAACCCACGGGCGGCGCTAACCAGCGCCTCTTCCGTGTCCGCGCGGGTGGCGACCGGAGCCTCGCCCAGCGGCTTTTCCGTCACCGGGCTCGTCACCGGCGCCGTCCCGCCGTCGGATGCCTTGCGCCACTTCCCGTCGATGAACAGTCCGTAGTTCGCGTACATGGCTTATCCGATCTCGCTGACCTTCACGAAGCGGCCTTCGACCGCCGATTTCATCGCCGCTTCGGCCAGGACCAGAGCGCGGCGCCCGTCCTCGAAACCGACCAGCGGCCGCTCGGCCTTCTCGACGCAGGTAACAAAGGCGTCGATCTCGGCATCGAACGCTTCGCGATATCGCTCGATGAAAAAGTCGAGGTAGGGCGTGGTGGCTTCGGCCCGCGCGGCCGAGTAACGGAGCAACTCATGAGGCTTCCGGTTGCCGCTGATCACCATGCCGGTGCTGCCCAGCAGTTCGACGCGCTGGTCGTACCCATAGGTTGAGGTGCGGGAATTGTTGATGTGGCACTGCTTGCCGCTTTTGGTCCACATCACGACCATGACGCTGTCATAGTCGTTCAGTTCCTCCATCATCGCCGGGTCGATCAGCCGGCCTCCGATGGCGAACACCTCCTCCGGCTCCTCTCCCAGCATGAAGCGGGCGAGGTCGAAATCGTGGATCGTCATGTCGCGAAAAAGCCCGCCCGCGACCTCGTAGTAGGAACGGGGCGGCATGCCAGGATCACGCGAGGTGATGATGACCTGGTGCAGGTCGCCGATCTCGCCGGATCGTACGGCGTTCCACGCCGCACGATGACCGGGGTCGAAACGTCGGTTGAAGCCGATCTGGACCGGCACGCCCTTGGACAAAATTGCTTCGGCGCAACGGTTCACCCTTTCCAGGCTGAGATCGATCGGCTTCTCGCAGAGCACGGGTTTGCCAGCGGCCACCGCCTTTTCGATGTAATCGGCATGCGTGTCAGTCACCGTCGCGACAAGGACCGCATCTACATCTGCCGAGGCAAATACCTCGTCGGCGGATCCCGAAGCGCGAACGCCGTGCCGCGCCGCGACAGCCTCCGCGGACAATTCGTCGATGTCATAGACGGTGGCCAGTTCTGCACGGGGATGCGCGGCGATGTTTGCCGCATGCATCCTACCTATCCGACCGCAGCCGAGCACAGCAATCCTGAGCAAGAAATCCTCCCGGTTTGAATTTTTGCAATGATCGTTGCAAACATATTGATTTGTCAATGGGCATTCCCTATAGATTTGGAAAGACCGTCGTTAGGGAGGAAACAAAGATGACCAGGGCCACCGTCCGTCTGACCATGGCACAGGCGCTCGTGCGCTATCTGTGCAACCAGTTCACGGTCGTCGACGGCGAGAAAGTTCCGCTTTTTCCGGGAGTCTTCGCCATCTTCGGGCACGGCAACGTGACGTGCCTTTCTGAAGCACTCGAGGCGGTGAAGGACGTGCTGCCGACCTGGCGCGGCCAGAATGAGCAGTCGATGGCGCTTGCAGCGATCGGCTTTTCGAAGGCGAAGCGCCGGCGCCAGATCATGGTTGCGGCGACCTCGATCGGTCCGGGTGCGCTGAACATGGTGACGGCGGCGGGTGTCGCCCATTCGAACCGGCTGCCGGTGCTGATGCTCTCAGGCGACACCTTCGTCAGTCGCCGGCCCGATCCGGTCATGCAGCAGGTCGAGCACTTCGGCGACCCGACCATCAACGTCAATGACGCCTTTAAGGCAGTCACGCGCTACTGGGACCGCATCGTCCATCCCGAGCAGATCATCTCGTCGTTGCCGCAGGCGGTTGCGGTGCTGCTTGATCCGGCCGATTGCGGGCCTGCCTTCATCGCTTTGCCGCAGGATGTGCAGGAGATCGCCTGGGATTATCCCGAAGCCTTCTTCGAACAGACGGTGAATGAGGTGCCGCGCCCCCGGCCCGATCGCAGCCGGCTCGCCGAAGCGACGCGCCTCCTCAAAAGCGCAAAGCGGCCGCTGATCATCTCGGGTGGTGGCGTGCGTTATTCGGGTGCAGAGAAGGTTCTTGGCGATTTCGCCGAAAGGCATGGGATCCCGCTCGCGGAGACGATTGCCGGCAAGGGCACGGTTACGCACGACCACCCCGCGCATGTCGGACCGATCGGCATCGTCGGCTCAACCTCGGCCAACGCGCTGGCGGCGGAAGCCGACGTGATCATCGCCGTCGGCACACGGCTCATGGACTTCACCACCGGATCCTGGAGCGCCTTCTCGGCCGACGCAAAGTTCGTCTCGATCAATGCCGCACGCTGGGATGCCACCAAGCACCGGGCGCTCGCCGTCGTCGGCGACGCGCTGGAGACGATGAGCGAACTCGAAGGTGCCCTCGGCGACTGGAAAGCGGAGAGGGCCTGGACAGACAAGGGTCGCATCGAGTTCGCCAAGTGGAACACGATGCTTGACGGCTTCCAGAAGCCGACCAACGAGCCGGTCCCGACCTATGCGCAGGTCGTAGGCGTGGTGAACGCCAAGGCGGGCGAGCGTGACCTGCTGATCACCGCGGCCGGTGGACTGCCCGGCGAGGTGATGAAGAACTGGCGGGTGAAGGAGCCCAACACTTTCGACTGCGAGTTCGGCTTCTCCTGCATGGGTTATGAAATCTCTGCCGGCTGGGGCGCGGCCATGGCCGACCCTACCCGCACGCCGATCGTCATGATCGGCGACGGCACCTACATGATGATGAACTCCGACATCTATTCGTCGGTGCTCGCCGGCCATAAGATGATTCTCGTGGTATGCGACAATGGCGGCTATGCGGTGATCAACCGGCTGCAGAATGCCAAGGGCGGCGCCTCCTTCAACAACCTTATCAAGGACTGCCGGGTCAAGGAGCCGTTCTCGGTCGACTTCGCCAAGCACGCGGAAGCCATGGGCGCGCTGGCGCGGCGTGTCGAAAGCCTTGCCGATCTCGGCCAGGCGATCGAATGGGCGAAGACCACCGACCGAACCACCGTCATTACCATCGTCTCCGACGCCTTCATCTGGACGCCCGGGGATGCGTGGTGGGACGTCGGCGTACCGCAAGTCAGCGATCGCGAACAGGTTCGCCAGGCCCATTCCGTGCAAGCCGAAGGCCGTAAACGCCAGCGCATAGGTGTCTGAGTTTGTCGGACGCCCCTCGGGGCGTCCTCTGCCGGAACGATGCGACACTCCCTGAGCATTGTTCCGGCAGTTTTTTCGTGGCGCAAGCAGCCGGCACCGGCCGGAAAATCATGATCGGAGATGAAAATGAGAGCCAAGCTTGGCATCGCGCCGATCGCCTGGTGGAACGATGACCTCCCCGAATTGAGCGACGACGTCTCGCTGGAAGAGTGCCTGCGGCAGGCTCGCGAGGCCGGCTTCACCGGCATGGAGACTGGCCGCCGCTTCCCGATGGACGCGACGGTGCTTGAGCCCACCCTGAGGCAGCACGGCATGAGTGTCTGCGGCGGCTGGTTCTCCGGTCGCTTGCTGGTCGGCGACATCGATGAAGAGAAGGACCGCATCGCCGCGCAGATGGAGTTGTTCAAGGCGACTAACGCGCCCTGCATCGTCTATGGCGAGACGGGTCGCACCATTCAGGGCGACCGCGGAACGCCGCTGGCTATGCGCCCGCGTCTCGACGACGATCAGATCAAGGCCTACGGCCGTAAGCTCACCACTTTCGGCGAATGGTGCGCGGGTCAGGGCATGCCGATTTGCTACCACCACCACATGGCCGCGCCGATCGAAATCGAACAGGACGTCGATCTGCTGATGAAGCATTCCGGCGAGGGTCTGCCCCTGCTCTACGATGCCGGCCATATGGCCTTTGCCGGCGGCGACGTGCTGCGGGTGGTGGACAAGCACCACGCCCGCATTTCGCATGTACACACCAAGGACATCCGCCAAGCGGTCGTGGACGGGCTCGACCGCAGCCGGGAAAGTTTTCTCGACGCAGTGGTAAAGGGGGCCTTCACCGTACCCGGTGACGGCTCGCTCGACTTCGAGGCGATCGTGAAGCGGCTGGCCTCCTACGGTTACGAAGGCTGGTTCGTCGTTGAAGCCGAGCAGGATCCCGTCAAAAGTCCGCCACTCGAAATGGCGAAGATCGGGCATAAGGAATTGCGGCGCGTCATGGCCGCGGCTGGCTACACTGTGGAGAGCTGAAGTATGAATCGCATGGATGGAAAGGTCTGCGTTGTCACGGGTTCAACGCAGGGGTTGGGAGCGGCCATTGCGCGCCGGCTGGCGGAAGCCGGCGCTGCCGGTCTTGTCACTCTCGGCCGCAACGAGGCGAAGGGCCGTGCCGCGGCCGAGGCGATCACGCACGACACCGGCGTGCCTGTCCACTTTGTCAAGGCCGATCTCGGCAAAGTCGAGGATTGCCGAAGCGTGATGGCGGAGGCCGAGCGCGTTTATGGCAAGATACATGTGCTGGTGAACGCCGGTGCCCGCACGGACCGTGGCACCATCCTCGATACCTCGCCCGAACTTTTCGACGCCCTGTTCGCCGTCAACGTGCGCGGACCCTACTTCCTGATGCAGGAGGCCATCCGCCGCATGATCCGCGACGGCATTGAAGGCGCCATCTGCAACATCGGCTCGATCTCGGAACATGCCGGCCAGCCTTTCATCAACGTTTACTGTGCCACTAAGGCGGCGCTGGCGACGCTGACCCGCAACACGGCGTTTTCCGTCATGAAGAACCGCATCCGCGTCAACCAGCTGGATGTCGGCTGGATGGCGTCTGATAACGAGCGAGAATTGCAGGCGAGTGAGACGGGCGATCCCAATTGGGAAGCGAAAGCCGTTGCGAACCTGCCTTTCGGCCGGCTGGTCGATCCGGCCGAGGCCGCCCGCACCGTCAACTTCCTCGTTTCGGACGATGCCGGGCTCATGACAGGTGCGGTGGTGGATTACGACCAGACAGTCCTCGGTGCCGCATCCGGCCCCATGGCCGTGCCTGAAAAGGCGATGGCGCTCTCGCCTTCCGACACTGATTGAGAATCGACGGCCGGCGGTCCGAAAATGCTGCAATGAGGCCAGGTTTCGCGGTTCGCAGTCCCTACCGCTCGGTAACCGTTGGAATGCGGGGATCGACTGCGTTGTTCTGAAGCCTGGCCGCCAAGGCCACGGTCAAAGCCTGCGCAAGACACATAGGAGCCGCCAGCGAGCGCGAGAAAGTGTATTCGTGCTCCGGTACGGCGAACAGAACGCGCGCGCTCTTGGCCAATGGAGACAGCGTGCTGTCCGAGATCGCCACGATGGGTACACCTCTCCCCACGGCTTCTTCCACAACATTGACGACCTCGTTCGCATAGAAGCGGAACGACACCGCAAACAGCAGGTCCGTCTTCCGCATCGCGCGGGCCATATGCGTGGCCAGTCCGCCGCCCGGATCCAGGAGCACGCAGCGCTTACCTAGCATGGTCAGTATATAGCGAAGGAGTTCGACGACCGGTGCCGAGCGAAGTTGTCCCATCAGATAGATGACGTCGGCCTTCTCGAGCAGGCTAACGGCTTCTGCCAGATCCTCGGGTTGAAGATCGGTGAGCATCTCTTTCAGGGACGCGATGTCACGGACGACCAGGTCGTGCATCAATCCCATCTCGCTGCGATCTGTCCGCTCCCCCAGTTCCTTCTCCAACGCCTTGACGCGGGCTTCGAAGCCGGGAGCCGCGGTGGACAATCGTTTCTGGAAGAGGCTCTGCAGGTCCTTGAACCCTTCATACCCCAATGCTTGGGCAAATCGGACGAAGCTGGACGCGTGAACGCCGCTGCCTTCCCCGATCGAGTTCACCGATCGCACCGCGACGTCATTCGGATTTTGGGTGAGGTACAACGCAATCTTCTGGTACGACTTGCTCATCCCATCATACCGGTCGTGTATCACGCGGATGAGATCCTCATAGTCCTTGGGAGCCTCGACCTTCTCGTCCACGATGCACATCCTTGCAATTTTTGTTGCATGATGGCGTCTTTGAAGGTTTTTGACCAGCAGAGAGTTGTCAACTCTGTTATCGGGTCTGTTATCGGGCCACAAGTTGTGTGCGCACCGCGCGTCCGCGCACCAAGAGGGCTGCGACAGCTCCGTGCGAAGGAGAAGCGTCAGAGGAGCAGCGGTTTCGGACCCTTGAGCGGCTTTACGGCGATGTTCTCGAAGTTTGGCGACCGTGGACGGCGGCGAGACTGCAGGGGAAGTGCCTGGACTGTGGTCACCACATGGCTGAGGAAGCACCGGATGCGCTCGCGGCCGAAATCCTGCGATTCTTGGGACCCTGCTAGGCTCTGCCTGCCGTGGCACGTATCGAAGCATTGACGCCCGGCAAGCCATGTTGTCCGCTTCGCCCGCAATGCGGACCCAATGTGAGGGCTTCGGAACTTCGACTTTGGGTCAGGGAACGAACCCGCTCGCGGGAGGGGCGCGGGGTTTGAGGCGTGAGCTTTGTTGGCAGCGTCGGTGAGGCTTTAATCGATCAGGGGTGACGGACGGCCATCGGCCTCCGAGCATGAAGTGTCAACCTTCAGCTTGAGAGGAGCATCCGATGAC
>NZ_JAMYOX010000017.1:0-127989 GCF_040320025.1 Mesorhizobium sp. M0808 | reverse complement strand
CCCAGCAATGTTCGGATCGGTGCCCAGTCCAGTTCCTTCGATACCAGGTCGAAAATCGTCTCGTCCGACGCCGCCAGCCCGTCCGCCAGACTCAACTGACCCAGAACACGATCCGCCATCCCGAATCTCCCTGCTTCGACCATCATCACAGAATCACCAATCGGCTTCTATGCAAAGGTCTCCTTGTGGGAGAAGGTGGATTGGCGCGCAGCGCCAAGACGGTTGAGGGGTGCTGGACGAAGTGCGGTTTTGCCAAGCTGGAACACCCCTCATCCGACCGAGCTTCGCTCGGCCACCTTCTCCCACAAGGGGAGAAGGACAGACCGCACCCTTGGGCAGCGCCAGCGAAGCTCGACTGTTTCACAAGCGCAATGTGCACAGCGTCACAAAGCGCTTGACGTGAAAGCGCGTTGGGTCAATCTTCACTGCTAAGAAAAAAATACTACTGAGCGGAAAACGCCTGGGGCCGTTCAACGTGAGCGTCGATGACGCCTCGCGAGATTGCGGCTGTTGCCGATGGGGAACATCAAAAATGGGGAATCCACGTAAATGAGCACGATAGTCACCACCTTGGTGCCGCCTGCCGAAGGGCAGCTGCACCGGAACATCGATTGGCGCGGCGCCTTCTGGGTGGCAAGCGGCGTTCCGGCCCTTGTCCTGTTTTCGATCGGCGGCATCGCCGGCACCACCGGAACACTGGCCTTCCTGATCTGGGCCGTATCCATGGTCATGGGCTTCCTGCAGTCCTTCACCTATGCGGAGATCGCCGGGCTGTTCCCGAACAAATCCGGCGGCGCCTCGGTCTACGGCGCCACCGCATGGCTGCGCTATTCGAAATTCATCGCGCCGCTTTCGGTGTGGTGCAACTGGTTCGCCTGGTCGCCGGTTCTGTCGCTCGGCTGCTCGATCGCCGCCGCCTATATCCTCAACGCACTGGCGCCGGTGCCGCTGTTCACCGACACTTCGCCGGAAGTCGCCGCCTATATTGCGGCCCATGCCGGAACCAGCGCCGCTGACGCCATCACCGCGGTCACCGCGGCGGCGACGCCGGCGATCCGTAACTGGACGCTCTACGGTCACACGCTTGGCCCGGTTTCCTTCACCTTCAACGCCACCTTCTTCATCGGCGCGGTGCTGATGCTGATCATCTTCTCGATCCAGCATCGCGGCATCCTGGGCACGGCCAACGTGCAGAAATATATCGGCCTGCTGGTGATCATCCCGATGCTCATCGTCGGCGTGGTGCCGATCGTCACCGGCCAGATCAACTGGGCAAATTTTTCGCCGCTGGTGCCGCTCGCCGCCGCCTATGCGCCGGAGGCCGGCGCGTGGAACATCGCCGGCTGGACGCTGGTGCTCGGCGGCATGTTCATCGCGGCATGGTCGACCTACGGCTTCGAGACCGCGGTCTGCTACACCTCCGAGTTCAAAAACCCGGGCACCGATACCTTCAAGGCGATCTTCTACTCCGGCCTGTTGTGCATGCTGCTGTTCATCCTGGTGCCGTTCACCTTCCAGGGCGTGCTCGGCTTGAACGGCATGCTGGCGACGCCGATCGTCGACGGCTCCGGCGTTGCCGATGCGCTGGCCGGCATGGTCGGCGGCGGACAGCTGATCCACAGCCTGCTGGTGATGCTGATGATCCTGGCGCTGGTGCTCTGCATCATGACGGCGATGGCCGGCTCCTCGCGCACGCTCTATCAAGGTTCGGTCGACGGCTGGCTGCCGCGCTATCTCAGCCATGTCAACGAGCACGGCGCCCCGACGCGGGCGATGTGGACCGACCTGATCTTCAACCTGATCGTGCTGGCCATCGCCTCGGCCGACGCAACGAGCTTCTTCTTCATCCTGGCGGTGTCGAATTGCGGCTACATCATCTTCAACTTCCTTAATCTCAATGCCGGCTGGATCCACCGCATCGACAATGGCCACATCGCGCGGCCATGGAAGGCGCCGAGCTGGGTACTCGGCCTCGGCGCCATCTTTGCCTATGTCAACGCGGTCTTCATGGGCGCCGGCGCCAAGGTGTGGAACCCGATGGCATTGTGGGCCGGGCTGATCACGGCAGCCTTGATCATCCCGGTGTTCTGCTTCCGGCACTACATCCAGGACAAGGGCAAATTCCCCGACCACATGCTGGCCGATCTCGGCATGAGCTCGTCCGACCTTGCGGTGAAAAAGGCGGGGATGCTGCCCTATCTGACGCTGGTCGCCGGCGTCGTGGTGATGCTGCTCGCCAACTGGCTGTTCGTCATCTGACGGCTTGCCTTGAGGGATCGGGCGCGCAAGGCGCGCTCGATCCCTGCATTTTGTTCTTGCTTTGTGCCGGCAGCTATGCTACTAATCTCGATATGGTGCTGATTCGCCCCGAGACCCGCCGCCGAGGCGGGTTTTTCTTTTTAGGGGCTATTCGGCAGCGGTGCCTGCGCGGGAGCGACCGCCAAGCGCTGCACCGATATCCTCGAGCACCTGTCCGACGCGCGCCTGGATCGTCTCGGACGCAAGCACGCCGTCGATGAAATCCCTGTCCGAAGCGTAGATCGCGGTCGGCAGCGTAAAGGCCTCGAAGAAGCCGAACAGCGGCCTCAGCTGGTGCTCGATGATCAGCGCATGCCGGTCGCCGCCGCCGGTCGCCAGCAGCACCACCGGCTTGCCCCTGAGCGCCGTTGGGTCGACAAGATCGAAGAAGTGCTTGAACAGGCCGGTGTAGCTGCCCTTGTAGGTGGGCGAGCCTACGACGAGCACGTCCGCCGCGACGACGCACTTGAGGATATCGCCCGCTTGCGCATCCAGTTCACGCGCCCATCTGGCGCCACCGAGGCTGGGGCCGAGGTCGACGACGTCATGCGTGCTGGCGGCCAGGCCATATCTGCCGGCTACCTCGTTCACGATACGATCGACGAAGCCGCGCGTCTTGGACGGCCGGGTGAAATTGCCTGAGAAACCGACAACGGCCGGATTGGTCATGATGCAAAGCCCTCGCGACGATTTCGGGCTGCCAGCCCGCTGCTCATGACCCTATGGACATTCGGACCGAACGAAAAGAACGGATGCTTGCCACGGTCTAAAATCATTACCGGTTCTAACCAGCTTTGCGGATCGCTGCCGTCTCAGGTTGGAAGAACCGGTTTGGCGGCCGCTTCAGGCCAAGATTTTCGCGCAGGGTCGATCCTTCGTATTCGCTCCTGAAAATGCCGCGCCGCTGCAATTCGGGCACGATTTTCTCGACGAAATCATCCAATCCGGCGGGAAGATAGGGGAACATGACGTTGAACCCGTCCGAGCCTTCGGTGACTAGCCATTCCTCCATCTCGTCGGCGATGGTTTTCGAAGTGCCGACGAAGGCAAGACCGGAATAGCCGCCCAGCCGCTGCGCAAGCTGCCTGACGGTCAGGTTTTCCTTGCGCGCCAGTTCGATGACGCGCTCGCGGCCGCTCTTGCTGGCGTTGCTTTCCGGGATTTCGGGCAAGACTGAATCCGGATCGAACCGCGACGCGTCGTGGCCGAGCGCGATCGACAGCGAGGCGACGCCGCTCTCGTAGTAGACGAGGCTGTCGAGCTTGGCCCGCTTCGTCTGCGCCTCCTCGACAGTCTCGCCGACAATGACGAAGGCGCCGGGCAGGATCTTGATGTCGTCGCGCGACCGGCCAAGTTTTTGCGCACGTTCCTTGACGTCGGCAAAGAAGCGCTGCCCCGAGGCGAGATCGGCATGGGCGGCGAAGATCACCTCGGCCGTTTCCGCGGCGAGCTGCCGTCCGGCCTCCGACGCGCCGGCCTGCACGATGACCGGCCAGCCCTGCACCGGCCGCGCGATATTGAGCGGTCCCCGCACCGAAAGATATTCGCCCTTGTGGTCGAGCACATGCAGCTTCGCCGGATCGAAATAGAGCCCGCTTTCGGCGTCGCGGATGAAGGCATCGTCGGCAAAACTGTCCCACAGGCCGGTGACGACATCATAAAACTCCCGCGCCCGGCGATAGCGCTCGTTGTGCTCGACATGCTCGTCGAGGCCGAAATTCAGCGCGGCGTCGGGATTGGATGTGGTGACGATATTCCAGCCGGCGCGCCCGCCGCTGATATGGTCGAGAGAGGCGAAACGACGGGCGATGTGGTACGGCGCGTCGAACGTCGTCGAGGCGGTTGCGATCAGCCCGATACGATCGGTGACGGCGGCAAGCGCCGACAACAGCGTGAACGGCTCGAAGGACGTGACCGTGTGGCTGCGCCGCAGCGCCTCGATCGGCATGTTGAGCACGGCCAGGTGGTCGGCCATGAAGAAGGCGTCGAACTTCGCCGCTTCCAGCCTTTGCGCGAAGTGCTTGAGATGCGCGAAATTGAAGTTGGCGTCGGGATAGGCGCCCGGGTAGCGCCAGGCGCCGGTATGAAGGCTGACGGGCCGCATGAAAGCGCCAAGCCGCAATTGTCGATTTTCTGCCATGGAAAAACGCACCGATGACGACGAGCGTAACGCTCCAATTGCTCGAGCATGGGATGGCTTTGCGGCCATGGGAAGGAATTCTGTTTTGCAAAACCGGCGTCGGGGAGCATTTTTTGTGCGGGCGGCGGACCGATCAATCGATCTTGATGAACACGCCCTTGGTGTTGAGATACTCAGCGAGGTGCTCGGCGCCGCCCTCGCGGCCGTAGCCGCTCATCTTGTAGCCGCCGAAGGGCACGGCCGGATCGATGGCGTGATAGGTATTGACCCAGACCGAGCCGGCGCGGATCTTGCGCGACAGCTGGTGGGCGGTGGCGAGATTTTGGGTGAAGACCCCTGCAGCCAGGCCGTAAGGCGTGTTGTTGGCCCGCTCGACCGCCTCGTCCAGCGTATCGAACGGCAAGGCTGAAATCACCGGCCCGAATATCTCCTCACGGGCGATCTTCATGTTGTCCGAGACGCCGGCAAAGACGGTCGGCGCGACGAAATTGCCGGCGGCAAGCGCGCCTTCCACAAGCCGGGTGCCTCCGGTGACGAGTTTCGCCCCTTCCGCGGTGCCGGCCTCGAGGTAACCGGTGACCCGTTGCAGCTGCTTTTCGGAGACGAGCGGACCGATCTCGGTCGCCGGGTCGATGCCGTCGCCGACCCTGAGACCCTTGGCGTATGCCGCGAGCCGCTCGACGAACTCGTCATGGACGGTGCGTTCGACGAAAAGGCGCGAACCGGCGATGCAGATCTGGCCGGAATTGGCGAACACCGACATCGCCGCCACCGGCACCGCCTTGTCGAGATCGGCATCGGCGCAGACGATGACCGGCGACTTGCCGCCGAGCTCCAGGGAGACGCGCTTGAGGTTGCCGGCCGAGGCCCGCACGATCGACTGGCCGGTTGCCGTCGAGCCGGTGAAGACGATCTTGTCGATGCCCATATGCTCGGCGAGTGCGGCACCTGCCTCGGTGCCGGTGCCGGTGACGATGTTGACGACGCCGGCCGGCACGCCGGCCTCGTTCATGATGTCGGCGATCAAAAGTGGCGTCAGCGGCGCCTCTTCCGACGGCTTCAGCACGATGGTGCAGCCGGTCGCCAGCGCCGGCCCGATCTTCCAGATCGACGCCGCCGTTGGCGCGTTCCAGGGAATGATGGCGCCGACGACGCCGACCGGCTCCTTGCGGGTGAAAGAGACGATTTCGCCGGGCAGCGAGTTGTCGATCGTCTCGCCGTGCAGCGCCGTCGCCATGCCGGCATAGTAGCGCAGCATGCCGATGACGCGGTTGCGATTGGCGCGGGTGCGTATGATCGGCATGCCCATGTCGGTGGTGTCGGAGCGGCTGATCTCTTCCCAGTGCTTTTCGAAGAGGTCGGCGATCCTCAGCAGCAGCACCTGCCGCTCATAAGGCTTGAACCGGCTCCACGGGCCCTCGAACGCCTTGCGCGCAGCAGTCACCGCCGAGTCGATGTCCTGCCGGTCGGCGCGCGGCACCGTGGCGATGACCGCGCCGGTGGCGGGATTGCGGCTCTCCGTGGTCCGGCCGGAGCGGGCATCGACCCAGCCGCCGCCGATGAACATCTGGCGATGGCGCCCGTCGATCGGCAGCCGCAGCGGTGCCTTTGTCTGAGCCATGGTCATGACGGTCCTCCTCCGGCGCCTACGCCTGGTGGGCGGATTAAACCGCCGGAGGTCACATTTGCCAACAGCTCTATTCGGCTGCCAGGGCCAGTTGCGGCCTTTCGCTTTCTTCTGCCACCTTGGCCGCCTCTTCCGTTGCCACCACCTTCTTGGGCTCCCTGCCGAAGAACAGCGCATAGGCTGCCGGCAGGACAAGGATGGTCAGCACCGTGGCGACGAGAATGCCGCCCATCATGGCGTAGGCGAGCGGCCCCCAGAAGACGCCGCGCGAGATCGGGATCAGCGCCAGCACCGCCGTCAGCGCCGTCAGCACGATCGGCCGGAACCGGCGCACCGCCGAGCCGATGATGGCCTCGGAGCGCTCCACGCCGGCGGCGATGTCCTGGTCGATCTGGTCGACCAGGATGATCGAGTTGCGCATGATGATGCCGAGCAGGGCGATGACGCCGAGGATGGCGACGAAGCCGAACGGCGCGCCGCTGATCAAAAGTGCCGCGGCCGCGCCGATGATGCCGAGCGGACCGGTGGCCAGCACCAGCATGGCCTTGCCGAAATGCTGCAGCTGGATCATCAGCAGCACGACGATGACGGCCAGCATGATCGGCGCTTTCGCCGCAATCGAGGCCTGGCTTTCGGCCGCATCCTCGGCGCCGCCCTGGATCTCGATCTTGTAGCCGGGTGCGAGGCTGGCGCGCAGGCCCTGCATCTCGCTGTACATTTTCATGGCGACATCGTTCGGCTGCACGCCGTCCGGCAGCGTGGCGCGCACGCTGATGGTCGGCAAGCGGTCGCGCCGCCATTCGACGCCTTGCTCCAGCACCGGGACGATCTTGGCGACCTGCGACAGCGGCACGGAGCCACCGAAATCGGTCGGGATGTAGACGGAGTCGACCGCCGACAGCAGGTGACGGCTTGCCTCCGGCTCACGGGCGACGATCGAAACCGTCTCCTCGCCGTCGCGGAAGTCATCGAGCGGCGCTCCCGACATGGTCGCCTGCAGTATCTGGCGGATGCGCTGCGAGGTGACGCCGAGCGCACGGGCGCGATCCTGGTCGATCACCAGCTTCATCGCCGGCACCGGCTCCAGCCAGTCGTCGTGGATGGCGCCGAGCAGCGGATTTGCCTGGAACTTCGCCTTCACCTCGTCGGCGATGCGGCGCACCTCCTGGCGATCCGGACCCATGACGCGCATCTGCACCGGCCAGCCGGTCGGCGGACCAAGGAACAGGCGATCGACCTTGGCGCGGATCGATGGGAAATCCTCGGCCAGGATGGTGCGCAGCTTGACGATCAGCCGCTCGCGGGCTGGTTCGTCATTGGCCATCACCAGAAGCTGGGCGAAGTTCGGGTTGCGAAGCTGCTGGTCGAGCGGCAGGAAGAAGCGCGGCGCGCCTTCGCCGATATAGGTGGCGATGAAGCGCTTGTCCTTGTCGTCCATCATCCTGGCTTCGAGCGCCTTGGCCTGGGTCTCGACTTCCTTGATGCTGGTGCCTTCCGGCAACCAGAGGTCGACAAGGATTTCCGGGCGCGACGATTGCGGGAAGAAATTCTGCGGGATGAACTGGAACGCCCACAGGCTGGTGGCAAACGTCATCAGCGTCATCACCAGGACGATGATGCGGTGGCGCACCGCCCATGCAACGGTCGAGCGAAGACGGCGGTAGAAGCGCGTGTCGAAGACATCGTGATGGTTGCCGGCGTGCTTGCGCTGCTTCAGGATCATGTGGCCGAGCCATGGCGTGAAATAGACCGCCGCGAACCAGGACACGATCAGCGCGATGCCGACGACGTAAAAAAGGGTGCGCACATATTCGCCGGCGGTCGAGGCAGCGAACCCGACGGGAATGAAGCCGGCCGTCGTGATCAGCGTGCCGGTCAGCATCGGGAAAGCGGTCGAGGAGTAGGCGAAGCTCGCCGCCTCGACCTTGACCAAGCCTTCCTCTAGTTTTCGCTCCATCATTTCGACGACGATCATCGCGTCGTCGACCAAGAGCCCAAGAGCGATGATCAGCGCGCCGAGCGAAATGCGCTGCAGGTCGATGCCGAGCTCGTACATGATGGCGAAGGTGGCGGCCAGGACCAGCGGAATGACGATCGCGATCACCAGGCCCGAGCGCCAGCCGATCGACAGGAACGATACAAAAAGCACGATCAGCAGCGCTTCGCCGAGCGCTTCCATGAACTCGCTCACCGCCTCCTTCACGACATGCGGCTGGTCGGAAATCTGATCGACCGAAACGCCATAGGGCAGCGCCTCTTCGAAGCGCTTGTAGGTCGCTTCGACGTCCTTGCCGACGTCGGTGACGTTGAAGCCCTTGGCCATGACGACGCCGAGCTGGACGCTGTCGTGTCCGTTGAAACGGTACTTGCGCTGGTACGGATCCTCGAGGCCCGAGGTCACGGTGGCGATGTCGCCGAGGCGCGTCACCTGGTTGCCGGCGCGCAGGCGAAGCTCGCGGATGTCGGCCGCCCTGGTGACATCGCCCTCGACCGAAATGCGCACCGAACGCTGGCCGGTGTCGACCGAACCTGCCGGGTCGACATTGTTCTGGCCTCGGATCGCATTCTGCAGGTCGGTCAACGTCAGGCCACGTTCGGCAAGCGCCTTGGATGAAACGTCGATGTAGAGTTTTTCCGGCTGGTCGCCGATGATCACGGCCTTCTCGACACCGGGCGTCGTCAGCAGCATGTCACGCGCCTGGATGGCGAATTTCTTCAGCTCGGGATAGCTGTAGCCGTCGCCGCTGATCGAATGCAGGGTGATGAACGTGTCACCGAATTCGTCATTGAAGTAAGGCCCAAGCAGCCCCTGCGGCAGCTCATTGGCGATATCGCCGACCTTCTTGCGCACCTGATAGAAAGCATCGGCGACCTGCGCCGGATTGGTGTCGCCCTTGACCTGCAAGGTGATGATGGCGCTGCCGGCGCGGGTGTAGGAGCGGACGAAATCGAGGTGCGGCGTTTCCTGCAGCTTGCGCTCGATCTTGTTGACGACCTGGTCCTCCATCTCCTTGATCGAGGAGCCTGGCCAGATCGCCTGGACGACCATGACGCGGAAGGTGAAATCGGGGTCTTCCTTTTGGCCCATGCGCATCAGGCCGAGCGCACCGGCCACGATGATCAGCCCGAACAGGAAGCGGGCAATGCTCGGATGGCCGATTGCCCAGCGCGAAAGATTGAAAGACCGCTTTTCATTGGTGTCGATGGTCATCGGCGTCAGTCCGTTTCAATTTGATCAACAGAGCACGCGCTTTCGCATGCCCAAGGAACTTCCGATGTGGGCTTCCGGGCGGCGTGGCTTTCCGAGTTGAGAGATCTACATCGCGGTGGGACGCGAGGATCGACGTGGGGGTTACATCGACCTGAGATCTCGAAAATCGGGGGCGCCTGCCGCCCGGAAACCGTGAATTGCCTGGCCGTCAGCGCAAGCGCCTTGCAGCGTCATCGGCCGACGCCGACTGTTGCGCCGCATCACCGGTCAGCTTGACTTTCAGATTCTCGGTCATGAACTGCGTGCCGGCGGCGACGACGACGTCACCCGGCTTCAGCCCATCGGCGACACTGACGCCGTCGGGGGTGAAGGCGGCGACCTTGACCGGATGCGCATGGACGGTCCCGCCGTTGCGGTCGACTGTCCAGACGATCGATTGGCTGTCCTTTTGCGCCAACGCGGCCAGCGGGATCGACACCAGTTGCTGCCGGTTGTCCGCCGCGGCTTCGATGGAGGCGGTCATGCCTAGCAGCACGCGAGAATCGTTGGGCAGGCTGACGCGAACGGCAAAGGTGCGCGACTGCGGATCGGCGCTGCCGGCGACTTCGCGGACCTTGCCGTCGAGCGTCAGCGCCTCATCGGACCAGAAGCCAGCCTTGACGGTCTTGCCCGGCTTGAATTCGGCGATATCGGTTTCCGGAACAGCGATCAGGACTTCCTTCTCGCCGTCGATGGCAACGGTCACCACCGGCGTGCCGGAGCCGACCACCTGGCCGACATCGGCGGCAACGGCAGTGACGATGCCGTTCTTGTCCGCCTTGAGATCGGTATAGCGGACCTGGTTCTGTGCCTGGGCAAGCTGCGAGCGGGCGGAGTCTCGCGTGGCGACAGCCTGATTATAGGCGAGCGTCGCCTGCTCGAGCTGCGACTTCGGCGCGAAATTCTTGGCGTAGAGCTGTTCGGCCCGCTTGCGCGTAAGCTCGACTGTCTCGACCTGACGGTCGGCAGCATCGAGGCTGGCCTGAGCGCTTCTCACCGAAAGCTCGTAGTCGGTGGGATCGATGCGGGCGAGAACGTCGCCCGGCTTGACGCGGTCACCGATGTCGACAAGGCGCTCGGTGATCTTGCCGTTGATGCGAAAACCGAGATTCATCTCGGTGCGGGCACGCACCGATCCGGAATAGGAAAGCTGACGGGTATCGCTCGCCTTAGCGATCTCGACCACCTTGACCGGGCGGATGATCTCGGTGACCTCGGCTTTCTCCTGCGAGCAGCCGGCGAGGCCGAGAGCGACAACCATAATCAATGCTAGGCCGGCGGCCGGTCGCCTGTAGGTGATGGACTTGGACAAAGACACTTTTCGTACTCCCGAACTGTGGGGATGAATTGCCGGTATCGCCGCCCGACGGGCGGCAACGGTCATTTCTTCAAGGCTCTGATGGCAAACTCGGTAAGCTCGTCCGGCGTCGCCCGGTTCTTCTTGGCGAGGCACTGGGCCATCATCTGCGGATGACAGAGGCTGATAATGGCAGCGCCGAAGCACCGGGAAGCGATCACCGGATCCTGATCGACGAACTCGCCGGTAGCGATTCCCTCGCGGATCACTTCCGCGACCAGTTCATGGATGCTGTCGATGTGCTTTTCGATGACGTGCCAGTCGCGCTCGATGGCGACGATGACCATCTCGTGCACCTTCTCCTGGTCGATCATGGTCTCGAGCGTCCACTGGTAGTGCGTATGCACGTAGCGGCGGAGCTTTTCGCTGGCGGTGCCGGGGCCATGGCAGGCTTCGTAGGTCAACCGGTAGCAGGTCTCGAGCATACGGCCGCAAACCGCCTGGTGGATTTCCACCTTGGAGGCGAAGAAGCGGTAGATGTTGGCGGTCGACATGCCGAGTTCGCGCGCTATGTCGGCGACGTTGGTCTTGCCGTAGCCGTAGTGGCGAAACAATCGCTCCGCGCAATCCAGGATGCGCGTGACATTTTCCTGGCGGGCGGAATCGGCGGTGGTGTCTAGGGTTTCAAGCATCTCGTTGGCCAATTTACGACTGACGAATTTAGAATTTCGTCACTCGTAAATTGAAAACCATCACCTGTCAAGGCACGATTTTGGCTGCTGATGACAGATGGTGACATCCCTGGACGGAGTTGGCCCATGAAACGCATGTGGTTTCCGCCGGGCGAGCCTGCAACGCCGCCCCGTGTTTTTTTGCGAAGGATCTTGAAAAGATGCTTTCCGAAATCGGTTCCGTTTTCGGATCAGGCCCTAAGGCTGCTTTGCCATCTCCCGCAGCCGGAACTTCTGGATCTTGCCCGTCGAAGTCTTCGGGATTTCCGCGAAGATCACCGCTTTCGGCACCTTGAAGCGGGCGAGCAGCGCGCGGCAGTGCTCGATTACCTCCGCCTCGGTCGCCGCCTTGCCCGGCTTCAGCTCGACATAGGCGACCGGCACCTCGCCCCATTTGTCGTCGGATCGGGCGACAACGCCGCAAGAAGCGACGGCGGGATGCTTGTACAGCGCCTCCTCGACCTCGATCGAGGAGATGTTTTCGCCGCCGGAGATGATGATGTCCTTGGAACGGTCCTTGAGCTGGATGTAGCCGTCCGGATGGATGACGCCGAGGTCGCCCGAATGGAACCAGCCGCCGGCAAAGGCCTCGTCGCTCGCCTTGCGGTTCTTGAGATAGCCTTTCATGACGATGTTGCCGCGGAACATCACCTCGCCGATGGTCTCGCCGTCGGCCGGCGTCTCTTGCATCGTCTGCGGGTCCATCACCGTCAGGCCTTCGAGCGCGGCATAGCGTACGCCTTGCCTGGCCTTCTTCGCCGCCCTCGCCCCTTTCTCCAGCCGGTCCCACTCGCCATGCCATTCGTTGACGACGGCCGGGCCATAGGTTTCGGTCAGGCCGTAGAGATGGGTGACGGCAAAGCCCGCATCGGCCATGCCCGACAGCACCGCCTCGGGCGGCGGCGCCGCGGCGGTGTTGAAGGTGACGGTTTGCGGGAACTGCCGCTTGTCCTCGTCCCTGGCGTTGATCAGCACCGACATGACGATGGGTGCACCGCACAGATGGGTGACGCCGTGATCGGCGATGGCGTCGTAGATCGGCTTCGGCCGCACCCAGCGCAGGCAGACATGCGTGCCGCCCTGCACGGCAAGCGTCCAGGGAAAGCACCAGCCGTTGCAGTGGAACATCGGCAATGTCCACAGATAGACGGGGTGCTTGCCCATGCCGGCATGGATGGTGTTGGCATAGGCCATCAATGCCGCGCCCCGATGGTGGCAGACGACGCCCTTCGGATTGCCTGTCGTGCCGGAGGTGTAGTTGAGCGAAATGGCATCCCATTCGTCGTCCGGCATCGACCAGGCGAAATCCTCGTCGCCGCCGGCGACAAACGCCTCATAGTCCAGCGTGCCGATCCGCTCGCCCTTGGGATAGGGCGCATCGGCGGCATAGTCGGGATCGTCGTAATCGATCAGCAGCGGCCTGACCTTGGCCAGCGTCAGCGCTTGCCGAACCACGCCGGCGAATTCGCGGTCGACGATCAGCACCTTGGTTTCGGCGTGATCGAGCTGGAAGGCAATGACGGCGGCGTCGAGGCGGGTGTTGAGCGAGTGCAGCACCGCCTTGGTCATCGGCACGCCGAAATGCGCCTCCAGCATCGGCGGTGTGTTGGACAGCATGACGGTGACGGTGTCGCCCTTGCCGATACCGCGCTTCGCCAGTGCCGAGGCAAGCCTCAGCGAGCGCTTCCAGAAATCGCGATAGGTCGTGCGCTGGCGGCCATGGATGATGGCGATCTGGTCGGGAAAGGTTTTTGCCGCCCGCTCGAAATAGGTCAGCGGCGTCAGCGGCTGATGGTTGGCCGGGTTTCGATCGAGGTCCTGTTCGTAGGGATTGCCCATCCCGTCCTCCGCGCAATGTGTTCGTCGAGAACTTTAGCTACCGGCTTCCGGCCCGTCACCACCAACGATGCCATCATAGACCGCGTGTGGCACAAGAATGGTCTAGATTCGGCGGCGAAAGCGCATCTATTCCTTCCTCCAATTTGACTTTTGTCGAGAGCCGTGAATAATGTCAGCGAGGAGATGGCATGGCGATCCGACCGGCAGAACAGCTTATCCACAAGGCCGCCTGGCTTTACTATGCACACGGCCTGCGCCAGGACCAGGTGGCCAGCCAGCTCAAGATTTCCCGTGCCTCGGTGGCGATGTATCTGCGCAAGGCGCGCGAGACCGGCATCGTCAACATCTCGACCTCGACCCAGCTTTTCACCGACGACGTGCTGGCGCGCAAGCTGGAAGACGCGCTGAAGCTCGACGCGGTCTGGATCGCGCCGGAAAACGGCTATGTCGCCGACCCCTCGACCGACATCGCGGTGCTGGCGGCAAGCGTCTTTCTCGAGCTGATCAGGAAAGGCGACCGCATCGGCGTCGCCTGGGGACGGACGGTCTACACCATCGCCGACATCATGTCCTATGCCGATCTGCAGGACGTCACCGTGGTGCAGCTCTGCGGCAATCTGGGAGCCCCCTATTCGTACCGGCCGGACCAATGCACGATGGAAATCGCGCGCCGGCTCAATGCCAAGGGGCTGAATTTCTACGCGCCGCTGGTGCTGACGACGGAAGAACTGGCACGCGGCCTGCGCGCCGAGCCGGTGATCCGCGAGCAATTGTCGGGCATCGGCGAATGCGGCCTGGCGCTGTATTCGGTAGGCTCGGTGGACACCGACAGCCATCTGGTCAAATGCGGCGCGCTGACGCCAAGCGAAATGGCTGTATTGCGCAAGGCGGGTGCGGCCGGCGTCATTGCCGGGCAGATCATCGACGCCCGAGGCCAGGCGCTCGACTGCAGCTACAACCGCCGGCTGATTTCGGCAGAGCTGTCATCGCTGCGCCAGATCGGAAAGCGCCTTGTGGTGGTGCAGGAAGAGAGCAAGTTCGAACCGCTCGTCGCGGCGATCGCCGGCGGGCTCTGCACCCATCTCGTCGTCGGCGCGCGCATGGCGCGGCGGCTGCTCGACCATGCCGGAGCGGCAGCAGAAAAGGTCGCCTGATACCTAGTTTCAGCCGCCGACGCATTGTCATCAAGGCGTCGCGGTATTCCTGTTCACAACAAGAGAGAAATCGGACGAAGCTGACATGAAGAACCTGTGGAATGACGGCGAGGCGGAGAAGCTGGTCGCCGACTATGCAAAGAAGGGTGTGGCCCGCGATCTGGCGCTGCGCGTCTATACGACCAGGCTGCTGGGCGGCGAGCCGCGGCTCGTCCTGCATGGCGGCGGCAACACCTCGTGCAAGACCAGGGCCACCGACCTTGTCGGCGACGAATGGGACGTGCTCTGCGTCAAGGGCAGCGGCTGGGACATGGGCGTCATCGAGCCGCAGGGCCTGCCGGCGGTCAAGCTCGGCGCGCTGTTGAAGGCGCGGTCGCTCAAGAAGCTCTCCGACGAGGACATGGTCGCGCTGCAGCGGGCGAACCTCATCGATCCGTCCTCGCCCAATCCGTCGGTCGAGACGCTGCTGCACGCCTTCCTGCCGCACAAATTCGTCGACCACACGCATTCGACGGCGATCCTGGCCATCGTGGACCAGGAGGAGGACAGCGAGGCGCTGAGCCGGAAGGTGTTCGGCGAAAAGATGGGCTTCGTGCCTTACATCATGCCGGGCTTCGATCTGGCCAAGGCGGCCGCCGATGTATTCGACGCCGATCCGACGGTCGAAGGCCTGATCCTAGACAAGCACGGCATCTTCACCTTCGGCGACGATGCCAGGCAGGCCTATGACCGGATGATCCATTATGTGAACGTCGCCGAGGATTTCATCGCCGGAAACGGCAAGCCGCGCACCGAAAAAGTGGCACTGCCGGCCAGGCTGGCGAAGCCTGCGGAGATTGCGCCGATGCTGCGCGGCGCGGTGGCGGTGGCACGCGGCGAAGGCCGCTTCGATCGGATGATCAGCGATTTCCGCACCTCGGATGCGATCGTCGATTTCATCAATTCGGCAAAAATTGCCGACTATGCCGGGCGCGGCGTGTCGACACCTGACCTGTCGATCCGCATCAAAACCGGACCGATGGCACTGCCGGCGCCCGACGCGGACAAGGTCGGCGACTACAAATCCGTCATCCGCCAGCATGTCGAGAAATTCGCCAAGGACTATCGCGCCTATTTCGAAACCAATGATGCGCTCGACGACGTGAAGCGCACCATGCTCGACCCGATGCCGCGGCTGACGCTGGTGCCCGGCCTCGGCATGTTCGGCCACGGTCGCACGCTGAAGGATGCGAAGATTGCCTCGGACGTCGGCGAAATGTGGATCGAGGCGGTGCGCGGCGCCGAAGCCGTCGGTGACTTCCGCCCGCTCTCCAAAGCCGACCTGTTCCCGCTCGAATACTGGTCGCTGGAACAGGCCAAGCTCGCCTCCAACAAGCCGAAGCCGCTGACCGGCCAGGTGGTACTGGTCACCGGCGGCGCCGGCGCGATCGGTGCTGCCACGGCAAAGCTGTTCGCCGACAACGGTGCCCATGCCGTCGTCGTCGATCTCGATGGATCAAGGGCTGCCGAGGCGGCAAAAAGGGCCGGCAACGGTTCGATCGGCATTGGCGCCGACATCACCGATCCGGCGCAGATGCGCGCCGCCTTCGACAAAGCGGTCGACGTCTACGGCGGCCTCGACATTCTCGTGTCCAATGCCGGTGCTGCCTGGGAGGGCCGGATCGGCGAGCTCGACGACGCCACCTTGCGCAAAAGCTTCGAACTCAATTTCTTCGCCCATCAGTCGGCGGCGCAGAATGCCGTGCGCATCATGCTCGAACAGGGCACCGGCGGCGTGCTGTTGTTCAACACCTCCAAGCAGGCGGTCAATCCGGGGCCGAAGTTCGGCGCCTATGGCATTCCCAAGGCGGCAACGTTGTTTTTGTCCAGGCAATATGCGCTCGACTACGGCGCCCATGGCATCCGCTCCAATGCCGTCAACGCCGACCGCATCCGTTCGGGGCTGTTGACCGATGCCATGATCGCCAGCCGCTCGGGCGCACGCGGCGTGTCGGAGAAGGAGTACATGTCCGGCAACCTGCTCGGCCAGGAAGTGACGGCAGAAGACGTCGCCCAAGCCTTCCTGCATCAGGCGCTGGCCGAGCGGACCACCGCCGATGTGACGACGGTCGATGGCGGCAACATCGCGGCGGCGCTGCGGTAGATCTAAACACCGGACCAACAAAAAGAGCGGCCCGCGAGCCGCTCTTTTCCTTTGCCTATAGCGAAAGACTACTTCGCGTTCGGGTTCGGCATCCAGGTCGGCATCGCGACATCGGCATGGGCGAATTGCGGCAGCTTGGCCGAGAGGTCCTCCATGTTCTTGATGTCCTTGTCGAGCAGATCCTTCTGGGTGATCAGCGTCGGCGGCACGATGACGTTGTGGCCGGGATCCTCGCCGGCCAAGAGCTGCGCCAGCGCACGCACCGAGACCTGGCCGACGACGGCCGGGTTGGTGGCGGCGGTTGCCGCCCAGGCGCTGTCCGGCTCGCGCATCGCGGCGATGTCCGAGGTCGAAATGTCGGCCGAATAGATCTTGATGTCCTTGTTCAGCCCGGCCTCGTCGACTGCGATCTTCACGCCCTTGGCGAATTCGTCATAGGGCGCGAACATCACCTTGATGTCGGGATGGGCCGATAGCACCGAACGGGCCTGGTTGGCGACCGAATTGGCGATCGGATTGTCGAGCGTGCCGAACATGGCGGCTTCGTTGATGCCCGAATATTTCTTCTTGAATTCGACCCAGGTCTCGTTGCGGCGGTCGAGCGGCGCGATGCCGGCGACATAGACATAGCCGGCCTTCCAGCTCTCGCCATTGTCCTTGACCGCCTGTTCGAGCGCCAGGCGCGCGAGGTCGCGGTCGGACTGTTCGATCTGCGGGATCTTGGGGTTTTCGACATTGACGTCGAAGGCGACGACCTTGATGCCGGCGTCGACCGCGCGCTGGGCGGCGTCCTTCATCGATTCCGTCAGGCCGTGCTGGATGATGATGCCCTGGACGCCGAGCGCGATGGCCTGGTCGACCATGTCCGCCTGAAGCGCCGCGTCCTGGCGGCTGTCGAGCACGCGCAGGTCGACACCGAGTGCCTTGGCCTGCGCCTCGACGCCGGACAGATACGCCTGGAAGAAGTCGCCAGTCGAGAGATAGCGGACCAGCGCTATCTTGACGGCGCCCGGCTTGTCGAACGGCGCCGGCCTGTCCTGCGCCATCGCCGGCAACTGCATAAGCAATGTTGCGCCGGCAAGCCCGAGCGCTGCCTTCCCTAAAAGCCTTCTTGTGATGTTCACGTCGTTTCCTCCACTTGTTGAACCCAAAATGTGACCCGGTCGAACCCTATCTCCTGCCCCTGCCGGAAAGGGCGAAGGTAAAGACAAGGGCGACCACGAGAACCACGCCCTTGACGAAATCCTGCGTGTAGTAAGGCGCGTTCATCATCGTCAGGCCCTGCAACAGCACGCCGACAAACACCGCGCCGACAGCCGTGCCGAAGGCGTTCGGCTTGGCGGCGCCGAGAACCGCGTAACCGATGAGTGCCGCAGCCACCGCGTCGAGCAACAGATTATTACCCGAGGCGATGTCGCCGCGTCCAAGCCGGGCAGCGAGCAAAATGCCGCCGATCGAGGCAAAAACTCCCGAAATCACATAGGCCCAGATTTTGTATGCCTTGACAGGCGCGCCGGCGAGTTCTGCGGCGCGTTCGTTGCTGCCGACCGCATACATCATGCGCCCGAAACGCGTGTATTCGAGAAAGAACCAGATCAGCACCGCCAGCACGAGCAGGACGACGACCGACACCGGAATGAGGTTCGGGATGAAGAAATCGAAGCGATGGCGGCCAAGCGCCAGGAACGCGGCGCCGAAACTGCCGTTGGCGACCGAGCCGTCGGGCATGGTCATGCCAGTGGCGATCGAACGGCCCTCGGTCGGTATGCGCTGCAGGCCGACAAGCAGGAACATCATGCCGAGCGTCGCCAAAAGGTCCGGAACCCGCATATAGACGATCAGCCAGCCATTGATCAGGCCGACGACGGCGCCGATCACAAGACAGACGACGACCGCCACGACGGCGTTCTGCCCCAGCACCACCATGACATAGGCAGCCGCCATCATGGCGCTGGTGGCGACAGAGCCGATCGACAGGTCGAAGCCGCCGACGACCAGCGTGGCGGTGACGCCGAGCGCCAGAACACCGGTGATGGCGACCGACTGGAAGATGAAGACGGCGCTTTGCGGCGAGACGAAACCATCGGCGGCAACAGCGAAATAGGCGATCAGCCCGAACAACAGAACGATGAAGCCGTAGCGAATAGCATTGTCGCGCAGGATCATTCAGCGCTCCCGCACGCTGGCACCGTCTTTATCCGACCCGAATTCATGCCCTCTCCATTCCAATTCTCATCGTCTTCCCGCTCTCAGGCTGCGCTGTGCAAAGGCCCGCCCGCCACTTCGGCCAGCAGACGCTCGAGATCGACATCGGTATTGCGGTGCTCGCCGACGATCGTCTGCTCCGACATCACCAGGATGCGATCGGCCGTCTCCAGGGCTTCGTCGAGTTCGGTGACGAACAGCAGCGTCGCGCGGCCGTGGGCGCTGGTCCGCAGCTTGGCGGCGATATCGCGTCTGGCCGAGATGTCCACACCTTGAAACGGCTCGTCGAGGATGAAAAGCCTTGCCGCCTGCGACATCCAGCGGGCGACCATCACCTTCTGCTGATTGCCACCGGAAAGCGACGCCATCTCGTCCCTCTCGGAGCGACAGACGATGCCCAACTCCTGGATCTGCTGGCGAGCAATGGCGCGTTCGATACGGCGCTTGAGGACGCCGAGACGCGACATGCGCCTGTGGAACGGCAGGCTGATATTCTCCTGGACGTTGAAGTCGCCGACGATGCCGTTTTCGCCCCGGTCCTTGGCGACGAGAAACACACCGGCGGCAATCGCTTCGCCGGTCGATGCCGGCGCATAGGGTTTCCCGTTCAGCATCATGGTCCCGCCCAGCGGCTGGCGCAGGCCGAACAGCGTCTCGGCGAGCGCGGTCTTGCCGACGCCGACGAGGCCGGTGATGGCAACGACCTCGCCGTCGCCGAGGGTCAGCGAAATCGGCCGGGCGCCTTCTGCAACCCGCAACCCGTCCGTGGCAAAAATTGCTTTGGCCGAATTCCTGGCGACGATCCGCTCGAGCTGGATCTTGCGGCCGAGCATGGCGTTGACCGCACCTTCGTAATCCAGCGGCTTCTTGTCGAAGATGCCTGAGATGACCCCATCGCGCATCGAAATGATGCGATCGGCAAGCCGCCTGATGTCAGACATACGGTGCGAAATGTAGAGGATGGCCACGCCTTGCTGGCGAAGCCGGTCGAGCAATGCGAACAGCCGGTCGGCCTCGGCGCTGGACAGCGAGGAAGTCGGCTCGTCGAGGATCAGCACTTTCGGCCGGTGCGCCATGGCGCGGGCGATCGCCACCATCTGGCGGTCGGCCAGAGAGAGATCGCTGATCCGGGCCTTGAGGTCCATGGCCAGTCCCATGCGGTCGGCCACCGCCTTTGCCTCGCGACGCACCCGGCCTGGATTGAACAGGGTCGGCACGCCGCTGCCGCTCAACCTGTCGAGGGTAAGATTGGTGGCGACGTCGAGGTCTGCGACGACACCGTCATTGATGTTCTGGTGGACGGTAACGACGCCGGCGCGGATCGCCTCCGCCGGCGTTTTCGGGTCGAACTCATGACCGGCAAGCGACATCGAGCCGCCGCCATGGTCGTAGACGCCACTGATGATCTTGACGAGGGTGGATTTGCCGGCGCCGTTGGCGCCCATCAGCACGGTCACTTCGCCGGCATGCAATTCGAGCGAGACGCCGCCAAGCACCTCGATATGGCCAAAGGATTTCCTCAGGCCGTCGACGCGGAACACGGCATCATTGCCCATTCGTTCCTCCCTGACCATGACGCTATGGGCTATATCGGCAATTGTCAACACGATTGACAATTGCCAGCAGGCTTCCTAGCTTGGCCCGACCGCGTTGGCTCCGCTATCATCGGAGCACATGAGCGGGAGGTGAGGATGACTGGGAAATCGCCGTTCGAAGCACTGTCGGTCGAGACACTGGCGGGCCGTCTCGGTGCCAACGAGCCCCTGTGTTCGCAGATCGGCAAGGATACGAGCCAGTGGAAGGTTCGTGAAGTCGGCGACGGCAATCTGAACCTGGTGTTCATCGTCGAGGGTGCTGAGGGTGCGGCCGTCGTCAAGCAGGCCCTGCCCTACGTCCGGCTGGTCGGCGACAGCTGGCCGCTGCCGCTAAAACGCTCCTTCTTCGAATACCATGCGCTGACGCGGCAACAGGCGCGGGCGCCGGGTTCGGTGCCCGATATCTATCACTTCGACGAAGGCCAGGCGCTGATCATCATGGAGTATCTGTCGCCGCACATTATCCTGCGGCGGGCGCTGATCGAAGGCCGGCAATTGCCCAATATCGCGACAGACATCGGCTTGTTCATGGCCCACACGTTGTTTCGCGGCTCCGACCTGCATATGGCGACCAAGGACCGCAAGGCCGATCTGGCACTGTTCGCCGACAATGTCGAACTCTGCGACATCACCGAGAACCTGGTTTTCTCGGATCCGTATTTCGATGCCAAGATGAACCGGCACACCAGCCCGCAGCTCGATGGCATTGTCGCCGAGCTGCGCGCCGACCGCGACCTCAAGGTCGAGGCGCAGCGCATGAAGCACATCTTCGCTGCCAATGCCGAGACGCTGCTGCATGGCGACCTGCATTCCGGCTCGATCATGGTCACCGACACCGAAACGCGGATGATCGACCCCGAATTCGCTTTCTACGGGCCGATCGCCTTCGACGTCGGCATGCTGCTCGCCAATTTCTGGATGGCGTTCTTCTCGCAGCGCGGCCATGAACAGGACGGAAGCCGCGACGCCATGCGTGACTATCTGCTCGGCGTTACGGTCGAGACATGGTCGGTGTTTCGCGCCGAGTTCTCGCATCTGTGGCGAACCGAGCGTACCGGCATGCTCTACCAGAAGAGCCTATTCGAAGATCAGGGCGACAGGCTTGGCGCCGAGCAGGCGCTAGACCACATGCTGCATTCGATCTGGACCGATCTGCTTGGCTTTGCCGGCGTCGAGGTTCACCGGCGAATTCTCGGACTTGCCCACAATGCCGATTTCGAGACTATTGCCGATCCGGATCTGCGCGCCAGATGTGAGGCAAAGGCGCTGAAATTCGGCCGTCACCTCGCCGTCAACCGGCGCCAGATCCACAGCATCGACGAGGTCAACCGGTTGGCCGCGCTGATCGAACGGGAGAGCAGGATTTGAACGTCGGCGACCGCCACTACCGCACCATCTGGCCGAGTGACGACGGGCGTTCGGTGGAGATCATCGACCAGCGCTGGCTGCCGCATGATTTCCGCATCGAAAAGATCGATACCGTCGCCGGCATCGCCACGGCAATCCGCGACATGTGGGTGCGCGGGGCGCCGCTGATCGGCGTCACCGCGGCCTATGGCGTCGCCATGCAGATGGCCGACGATCCGTCGGATGCAGCACTCGACGCCGTCTGGGCAACCTTGCACGAAACGCGCCCGACGGCGATCAATTTGCGCTGGGCGCTGAACGAAATGCAGCGCTTCCTGCTGACGCTTCCCCTGGCAGAACGTGCCGCGGCTGCCTATCGGCGTGCCGGCGAGATCGCCGACGAGGATGTCGGCCTCAACCGCGCCATCGGCGCCCATGGGCTCGAAATCATCAAGGCGATCGCGGCGCGCAAGCAGCCGGGCGAACCGGTCAATATTCTGACCCACTGCAACGCCGGCTGGCTGGCCACGGTCGACTACGGCACCGCCACCGCGCCGATCTATCTGGCGACGGAAGCCGGCATTCCAGTCCATGTCTATGTCGACGAAACACGACCCCGCAACCAGGGTGCCCAATTGACCGCCTGGGAGATGGCCGGCCACGGCGTGCCGCATACGCTGATCGTCGACAATGCCGGCGGCCATCTGATGCAGCGCGGCCAGATCGATATGGTCGTCGTCGGCACCGACAGGACCACCGCCGACGGCGATGTCTGCAATAAGATCGGTACCTATCTCAAGGCGCTTGCCGCCGACGACAACGACGTGCCGTTCTATGTCGCGCTGCCGTCGCCGACGATCGACTGGACTGTGGGCGACGGGCTGGCCGACATCCCGATCGAACAGCGCTCGCCCGACGAGGTCTCACTGGTCTGGGGCAAGACCGCTTCCGGCGAGATCGCCCAGGTCCGCGTATCGCCGGAAGCCACGCCGGCGGCCAATCCGGCCTTCGACGTGACGCCGGCGCGGCTGGTCACCGGCTTGATCACCGAACGCGGTGTCGCTACGGCCTCGCGCGAAGGCCTGAGGGCGATGTTTCCCGAGCGCGGATGATCCGCTTTGCCGAGAGGGCGCTCCGGATTTGCCTGATCTCACGATTTCTTGAACGCGGCACGGTTAAAAACGCCCGTTGCCTGTCCCACATGGACGGCCGTATGCGTAGCGGCGGGGCGGCGCCCAACGCTCGAAGCCGGGGTTGCCCACGGCTCGGCGAGTGAACCAGCGGGATACCGCGATGTCATTCAGACCGTTGCTTGGTGACGGACGGGTTCGGAGCCAGGACGAGAAGTCGGAGCCCCTGCAAACCGCGTCATGGGTCAGCTCCTCGATCGTCTTCGACAACCGGCGGTGGGCGTGCCGGGAGGCGGAGCTCCGCTGGACAGCCCCTCATCATCTGATCGTGCTGACCGAAGAAGGCGGCACGTCCCATACATCCATCCGGCACGAGGCACGATCCCTTTACGACGGAATGGACCGTCCCGGAGCCCTCACCTTCGTCCCGGCAGGCGCGGAACGACAGGGCTTCTATCGCGATGTAAACCTCTCCTATTCAGCCCTGTGGATCGATCCCGATATCGGGCTTCCCGGATGCGAACGCCTGAGGAACCTGCCTATACTGGTAAACAAGAAAGACGCGGTCGTCGCCACGCTCTTGAGTTCGCTTCGTGACGAGATGGCACTCGGCCACAAGCCAGACACTGCCTATGTCGAGCATCTGGTCGCCCTCGTCAGTCTCCGCGTGGCCAACCTGAGCCGGGAGCAACCGCGGTTTGTACGTCACGGCTGTCTCAGCCGCCGGGCACTTGGTCGCGTTCGGGATTACATCGATGCGCATATGAATTCCGACATTTCGCTAAGCGAGCTGGCAGCCGCCGCGGGCATGGCCGTCGACAGTTTTGCGCGTCGCTTCAAGGCGACGACCGGCCTTGCACCCTACGCCTATGTGATCGAGGAACGGGTGCGGCGAGCGGAGGCGCTGCTGCGCGAAACGGGTTTGTCGATCGGTGTCATTGCCTTTCGGCTCGGCTTCTCAAGCCAGAGCCACTTCACCACGACCTTCCGACGTCTGAGGGGCATGACGCCTCGTGCCTATCGGGTGAATTCTTCTCCAGAATCCTGATAGTGCCGCCGGTTTCTTGAAAGAAAGCCGCCGCCCGCACTCCCACCTCCAGTGTCGTTGGGTGACAGAACCCGAGGGTTCGCTCGGGTCAAGTTGCCGTCTGCGCTTCATTGCGACTGGGAGATCATGCATGGCCAAAACGGACAACAGGAGCGGACCGACGCGTCGAATGGTATTGGAAGGCGGTGTTGCGACCGGGGTGCTCCTGGCTACCGGACTACCGGTTGACGCCGAGCCGGCCGAGACCGTCACGGCGGCTGCGTCGTCCTCACCACTACCGACGATGACGATGTCGTTACGGATCAACGCGAAGGATCTTGCCATCGAGCTCGACCCGCGGACGACGCTGCTCGACGCCCTGCGCAACCATCTCGGCCTCACCGGCTCGAAGAAGGGCTGCGACCACGGCCAGTGCGGCGCATGCACGGTGCTCGTCGATGGGCGCCGGATCAATTCCTGCCTGACGCTTGCCGCAATGCATCAAGGCGACGAGATCACCACGGTCGAGGGCCTTGCCGAGGGTGACCGGCTGCATCCGGTCCAGGCCGCCTTCGTCGCCCGCGACGGTTTCCAGTGCGGCTACTGTACGCCAGGCCAGATCTGCTCGGCGGTTGGCATGCTGGGCGAGGCGCGGGCCGGCTGGCCAAGCCATGCGAGCGCCGACGTGGCAGCGGCTTCCGTCGCTCTCACCGATGCCGAGATCCGCGAGCGGATGAGCGGCAACATCTGCCGTTGCGCCGCCTATCCGAACATTGTCGCTGCAATCCGCGACGCGGCAGAGGAGGCATGAGCAATGCAGTCCTTCACTTATGAACGTGCGACGAGTGCTGAGCAGGCGGCGGCCGCGGTTGGGGCCCGGCCGGACGCCAAGTTCATCAGCGGCGGTACCAACCTGCTCGACCTGATGAAGCTCGAGATCGAGCGCCCAGCGCATCTCGTCGACATCAGCCGGCTGCCGCTTGATCGGATCGAGGAGACGGCGGAAGGCGGGCTTCGGGTCGGCGCCCAGGTCCGCAATAGCAATCTCGCCGCCGACCCGCGGGTAAGGTCGCGCTACCCGATGCTCACGCAAGCGCTGCTGGCGGGAGCGTCCGGCCAGATACGCAACAAGGCCTCGACCAGCGGCAATCTCCTGCAGCGCACGCGCTGCCCCTATTTCTACGACCGCAACATGCCCTGCAACAAGCGCCAGCCGGGTTCGGGCTGCGCGGCACTTCAGGGCTTCAACCGCATGCACGCCGTACTCGGCGCGAGCGAAGCCTGCATCGCGGTCCATCCTTCTGACATGGCGGTCGCCATGTCCGGGCTCGACGCCAGGATCGAGACCGTCTCGCCCGGCGGCGAGACCCGTACGACCCCGATCGGCGATTTCCATCGATTGCCCGAGACGATGCCCCAGGTGGAGACCGTGCTCGGCCACGGCGAAATGGTCGTCGCGGTTGTCCTGCCGCCGCCGCCACCCGGCCGGCAGCTTTACCGCAAGGTGCGCGACCGTGCTTCCTACGCCTTCGCGCTGGTGTCCGTGGCAGCAATCGTCGAGAAAGGCGGCGACCGTATTCGAAGTGCTCGGATCGCCATGGGCGGCGTGGCAGCCAAGCCCTGGCGCGCGACGGAGGCGGAGCGCACGCTCGCAGGAGCGTCGGCGTCCGACGGTGCCTTTATCGACGCGGCCGAAGCCGCGCTCGCCGGAGCTGTCGGGCATGGCGCCAATGATTTCAAGATCCCGCTGGCGAAACGGACGATGCGGCACACGCTCGCTGCTGCCGTCGAGAGTGCGTGAGGTGACACGATGACAGAGACGACGACCCCGAACAGCGGTTCCCAGATGCAGGCGACGAGCAGGAGATCGATATGAAACTCACGCGACGCGCCGTTGCCGCCGCGGGTGGCGGCCTTTTTGTTTCTGCCGCAGCAGCTTGGGGCGCCACATCCGACCCGGGAGCTCGTCACGGGCTCGAGGCCGCCGTCGACGCCTTCTTTGCCGGCTGGGCCTCTGGCGACTGGACGGCATTCCTTGATTGTTGCGATGAGACGATGACCTTCCAATTCCCTGTCGGCGAGCAACGAGGCCGACACGGACCACCGGAAGGCAAGCGGGCACTCGCAGCCTGGACCGCCGCGCATCAGGCGCAGGGAAACAGGATCACGAAATCGACCGTCGATCTCAAGCTCTTCGCCGCCGACTGGGTCATCGTCTGCGACCGCGGGAGCGGGACAATCGGTGGCGCGCCCTACACTGGCCTGCATGCGATCCTCATCCGGGCCGGCCCGACAGGGAGGCTGGTCGAATTTCGCGAGTATTTCGGCGAGATCGCCGCGTGAGCTCCGGCCGCCGCGCGACGAACATAAAGGTGCGAGGAAGCGGCGTCGTCGCGGCCTCGATGCTTCCGAACTCCAGATGAAAAATCTTTAGGTGACTTATGAACGAGACCATACCCGGACTGCCCGGCTCCGCCACCCATTCAAGGATGAAACCTCGTCCCGATGCTGGCATCATCGGGAGGCCGATCGACCGCATCGACGGTCCGCTCAAAGTGACGGGCGGCGCCACATACGCTTACGAGAATGAGCTGGATGGTACAGCCTATGGCTACATTCTCGGCGCCTCCGTCGCCAAGGGCCGCATCGCCGAGATCGACACGACCGAAGCCGAACGGGCGCCGGCAGTGCTGCTCGTCATCACGCACCGCAATGCGCCGGCCCAGCCGGATTTCGGCCCAACGGTCACGCCAACGGTGCCGGAGGTCTTCACGCGCCCCCGGCCCGCGCTCAACAGCGATCGAGTACGGTATTACGACGAGCCGGTCGCGCTGGTCGTTGCGGAGACGTTCGAGGCGGCACGCGCTGCTGCGGGCCTCATCAGAGTACGCTATGACGAGGAGCCGGGCCTCTACGATCTACCGGGACATATCGCCGACGCCTACGCGCCAAAGCGGACCAATGCCGGCTTCGAGACCGACAGCGTGGTCGGCGACTTCGAGCGCGCCTTTGCGACGGCGCCGATCAAGATCGATTCCACCTACGGGACCCCCTTCGAACATCACAATCCGATGGAGCCGCATGCGACGCTTGCTGCCTGGTCAGGCAACGAGCTGACGATCCGTACATCGGCGCAGACCCTCGCGAACTTCCGGGCCGGGGTCGCCAGCACGCTTCGCATCCCGCTCGAGCGAGTGCGCATCGTCAGCCCCTTCATCGGCGGAGGCTTCGGTTCCAAGCTGATTGCCCATGCCGACACGATCCTGGCCGCACTTGCAGCGCAGGTGCTGCAGCGCCCCGTGAAGATCGCGCTGACGCGACAACAGATGTTCGCCAATGCCGGTCATCGCGCAGAGATGGTCCAACAGGTACGTCTCGGCGCGGACACTGACGGGCGGCTCACCGGGATCGCGCACGATGTCTGGTCCGCAACGTCCAGCTTCGAGGAGTACTGCGAACAAACGGCAGTTTTTGCGCGCTCGCTCTACGCCGCGCCGAACCGTCTCACCCGCCATCGCCTGGTTCCGCTGGACATCAACCGCGGCGAATGGATGCGCTCGCCCGGCGAAGCGCCCGGCATGCTGGCTTTCGAATGCGCCATGGATGAGCTCGCCGAGCGCGCCGGTCTGGACCCGATCGAACTCAGGATCCGCAACGAACCGGCACAGGATCCCGAGCGCGGCGTGCCGTTCTCCACCCGCAATCTCGTCGCCTGCATGGAGGAAGGCGCCCGCCGTTTCGGCTGGGAGCGGAGAAACCCGACACCGGGCCGAACTCGGGAGGGCCGCAAGCTTATCGGCCACGGCATGGCGGCGGCGATCCGTCCGAACTATATCGGCGCGGCGACGGCGCGGGTTGCGATCGACCGGGACTGTCGGGTGACGGCGCGGCTCGACATGACCGATATTGGGACCGGCACCTATACGATCCTGACCCAGATTGCCGCCGAGAGCCTCGGCCTGCCGATCTCGTCCGTCAAGGTGGAGCTCGGCGACAGCCGCTTCCCGCGTACCGCCGGCTCCGGCGGGTCCTGGGGCGCAGCAAGTGCGGGTTCGGCCTTGTATAATGCGTGCAACGTCCTCAAGGAACGGATCCTGGAGGCGGCGCAGTCGAACGAAGCCTCGCCGTTGCGCGGCGCGAACGCCACCGAGGCAAGCTTTGCCGACGGCGAGGTCAGGGTCGGCCAGCGATCGGCGAGCCTGGCCGATCTTATCCGAGGGATCTCTCCCGACGGGCTCGAAGCCGAAGGCTCCGTAGCCGCGGGCGCCACCACCCAGTCATACAAGACCTATTCGCAGCATTCCTATGGCGCGCATTTCGCAGAGGTCGCTGTCGATTGCGATACCGGTGAAATCCGGATGCGCCGGATGCTGGCTGTGATCGGCGCGGGCCGTATCCTCAACGCCAAGACCGCGCGCTCGCAAATCATCGGCGGCATGACCTGGGGGATCGGTGCAGCGCTGATGGAGCAGACGGTGCTCGACCCGCGCTACGGCCACTTCGTCAATCACGATCTTGCCGAGTATCATGTGCCGGTCAATGGCGATGTCCCCGATATGGAGGTCGCCTTCCTCGAGGAAGACGACGACAAGGCCAACCCGCTTGGCGCAAAGGGTCTCGGCGAGCTCGGCGTGTGCGGTGCGGGGGCTGCTGTCGCCAACGCCGTTTACAACGCGGCCGGCGTGCGAGTGCGTGAATTTCCCATCACCTTGGACAAGGTGCTGCCTGCCTTACCGGTGATCGCCATTTGACGCTCTCCTCCCTCGCCCTCAACGGTGACCAGGTCGAAACGAATCGCTATTTCTGCGCCATCGACGACGACGCCGGTGGTTGACAGCGCTTTCCGGCCCTTCCATACAAACGCCGTCAATGTTCTCAGGGCGGGGTGAAAGTCCCCACCGGCGGTAAGGGTCTCGGCCCAAGCCCGCGAGCGCTTTCCGGTTAGCCGGAGGGGTCAGCAGATCCGGTGTGATTCCGGAGCCGACGGTCACAGTCCGGATGGAAGAGAACGAAATGGAAGACGGTCCGCTTTCGCGGTTCGGACTCCGTATCGTGCGTCCTGATTCTGGTTCGAAACGGAAGGATGGACCCATGAATCAGCATTCCCACAACGACTATGAAACGATCCGCGTTGCCGTCATTCGCGCGCGTTGGCATGCCGATATCGTCGACCAATGCGTTGAAGCATTCGAGGCGGAACTGGCGGTTCTCGGAGAGAAACGCTTTGCCGTCGATGTCTTCGATGTGCCTGGCGCTTATGAGATTCCCCTGCATGCAAAGACGCTTGCCGTGACCGGCCGCTATGCCGCTATCCTCGGCGCCGCGTTCGTCGTCAATGGCGGCATCTACCGGCACGAGTTTGTTGCAAGCGCGGTCATCGACGGCATGATGAATGTGCAATTGTCGACTGGCGTGCCGGTGCTTTCGGCGGTGCTGACGCCGCACAACTACCATGACAGCGCGGACCATCACCGCTTCTTCTTCGAGCATTTCAAGGTCAAGGGCAAAGAGGCGGCCAGTGCCTGCATGCAACTGCTGGCAGCACGCGAACACATCGCGGCGTGAAACCTCCACCGCCGGGTGGAAATCCCGGTAAGGCGCTGTAGTATCTCACGAAGCAGGAGGATGCCGGTGCAGACCAAGAAGATCATCAATGACGGCAATCGCTCCGTCGACGAGATGCTGGAGGGTATTCTGGCCGCGCATCCGCGCCACCTCAGAAGCGCGGACGGCAGTCCGCGCGCCATTATCGCCCGCGACGGACCGCGCCCAGACAAGGTCGGCCTTGTCATCGGCGGCGGCTCGGGCCATGAGCCGACCTTCCTCGGCTTCGTCGGCAAGGGGCTGGCCGACGCCGCCGCGATCGGCAATGTCTTCGCCTCGCCGCCGCCGCACCCGATCCTCGAATGCGCCAAGGCGGCCAGCGGTGGCGCCGGCGTGCTGTTCATGTACGGCAACTATGCCGGCGACGTGATGAACTTCGACATGGCCGCCGAAATGGCGGCAATGGACGACATCGAGGTGCGCACCGTGCTGACCACCGACGATGTCGCCTCGGCGCCGCGCGACCAGAGGCAGAAGCGGCGCGGCGTCGCCGGCAATTTCTTCATCTTCAAGGCCGCCGGTGCCGCATGCGACCAGATGCTGTCATTCGATGAATGCGAGCGTATCGCCAGGAAGGCCAACGATCACACCTTCACCATGGGCGTGGCGCTGTCGCCCTGCTCGCTGCCGCAGACCCGCCGGCCCAATTTCGAGATCGGACCGGACGAGATGGAGATCGGCATGGGCATCCATGGCGAGCCAGGCATCGCGCGCGGAAAGTTGAAAACGGCCGACGAGATCACCGACGAAATGCTGGACAAGGTCCTCGACGAGATGGCGCCGGCGCGCGGCGATAAGGTCGCCGTTCTGGTCAATTCGCTCGGCTCGACGCCGTTGATGGAGCTCTACATCATGAACCGACGCGTCAAGCAGAGGCTGGATGACGTCGGTATTTCCGTCCATGCGACCTGGGTCGGCAATTACTGCACCTCGCTCGAAATGGCCGGCGCCTCGGTGACGCTGATGCATCTCGACGGCGAGTTGCAGGCGATGCTCGATCATCCTTGCGACTGCGCCATGTTCCGCGCCGGCTGAGAAAGCATCATGACCTCGATCGGTTCAGTCGGCTTGAAAAGAATGTTCGATGAGATCGCGGCGGCGATCGACGCCGACAAGGACAGGCTCTGCCAACTCGACGGCGTCATCGGCGACGCCGACCATGGCATCGCCATGGCACTAGGCTTCACTGCTGCGCGCGATGCACTAGCGCAACTTGACCTCGCGGCGACCGAGCCGACGGCGCTGCTCAACACTGCGGCGAAATCCTTCCTCAACGCGGTCGGCGCCTCGTCAGGCCCACTCTATGCGACCGCCTTCATGCGCGGTGCCGCCGCCGTCAAAGGCAAGGCAATTCTGGAGGACGCTGACATCATCGCCATGCTCCGGGCGATGGCGCAAGGCATCCAGGATCGCGGCAAGGCCGAGCTCGGCGAAAAGACCATGGTCGACGCCTGGCTGCCGGCGGCGCAAGCAGCGGGTGCCGCGCAGCAAGCCGGCACGAGCCTGTCCGAGAGCCTGGAGGCTGCACTTGCAGCGGCCGAACGAGGTGCCGAGGCGACCAAGGACATGATCGCCGCCAAGGGCCGATCATCGCGGCTCGGCGAGCGCTCGCTCGGGCATATGGACCCCGGCGCCGCATCGGCCGTGACGATCATCAGAGCGATGTGGAACAGTCTGGCTTAACCCCGCTTCGCCGCGTCGAGCCTGTCGATCGCCTGGACATTGCCGGCCGATGGTCCCTTCTCATCGAATTCCGATGCAAGCCATGCATCGACGATCGACTTGGCCAGTTCCGGGCCGATGACGCGCGCGCCCATGGTGATGATCTGGGCGTTGTTGGATTTTGCCGCGCGCTCGGCCGAATAGGTGTCGTGGGTGAGTGCGGCGCGAATGCCGGGCACCTTGTTGGCGGATATGGATACGCCGATGCCGGTGCCGCAAAACAGGATGCCGCGATCGTTTTCGCCGTCCAGGATGGTCTGCGCGAGCTTCTGTGACAGGTCGGCATAGTAGCCCGACTGGCTGAGGTCGCTAACCGTGAGGCCGGGCTTGGTAGCGAGGTGAGCGGCAATGACGTCGAGCAGCGGCTTGCCGGCGCTATCAGCTCCAATGGCAATTTTCATGTTCCGTTTCCTTCCTGTTTGATGATTCAGATCGCCGCCGAGGCGCGCTTGAGGATGTCGATATAGCCGTCCGCCTGCCAGGCCGAGCGGCCGATGAACAAGCCGTCGATGTTGGGCTGGCCGACCAGTTCGGCGGCATTTTGCGGATTGACGCTGCCGCCATAAAGCACCGGCGGCACCACCGGCAGCAGGTCGCGTGCGATTTTCTTGATTAGCGCCTGCTGGCTGTCGGCATAGTCCGAACTGGCCGGCACGCCCTTGTCGCCGATCGCCCAGACGGGCTCATAGGCAAACAGGATCGTCGCCGCCTTCGCCGCGCCTTCGAGAAACTGCAGCGCGCCGTGCACCTGCAAGGCCAGCACCGCAGCGGCCTGCCCGCTGTCGCGTTGAGCCAAGGTCTCGCCGACGCAGATGAGTGGCACGAGACCGTGCTTCACCGCCGCCGCAGTCTTCAGCCCGACAGCCTTGTCGGTCTCGCCGAAATGCTCGCGCCGTTCGCTGTGGCCGAGCTCGACCATGTCGAGCCCGCAGTCTTTCAGCATGACCGGCGAGATCTCGCCGGTCCAGGCACCGGCGTCGGCCCAATGCATGTTCTGCGCGCCGACCTTGATGCGCGTCGGCGACAGCGCTTTCTTGACCTCGCGGATCGCCGTGAAGGGCGGGATGACGAAAGGCTGGATGCACTCGTCGAAACCGGGGACGAACTCCGCCAGCGCCTCGGCGAAAGCCAACGCCTCGGCGAGCGTCTTGTTCATTTTCCAGCTGGTGCCGACCCAATAAACCATACGTGCCCTCCTATTCTGCGATCACTGTCAGCGAAACGCCGGCACCATCCAGCGCGACGCGCATCTGCGGCTGCGGCTCGCGGCCGGTGAAGACCGTGTCAAAGGCCTTGAGATCTGTCAGGAAGTGCAAGGCAGTGCGGCCGAATTTCCCATGATCGACCAGCAGATATTTGCGCGCTGCTGCGGCCATCATCAGCCGTTTGGTCTGGACCACTTCCTGATCCTGGTGAAAGGCAGAGGCACCATGGATGGCCGATGACGACAGGAACGCGACATCGGCGCGCAATGATTTCAGCGTGTCCTCGGCGAGCAGGCCGAAGAAGCCGTGAAACTTCTTGTTGTATTGGCCGCCGAGCGCAATCAGGTTGATGCCGGCAACGCCCGCCAAATCCTGGATGACAGCCAGATTGTTCGAGATTACCGTCAGCGGACGCAGATCGGCAAGATGCCGAGCAACGCCGCCCGCGGTTGAGCCGTCGTCGATGATCACCGTCTGACCCGGTTCGATCATCGTCACGGCAGCGGCGGCGATGCGCTTCTTCTCGTCGCCGGCCAGCCGCTGGCGGTAGCGGAAATCGCTCTCGAAAAGGCTGCTCGGCTGGATCGAGGCGCCGCCGCGCACCTTGCGCAGGAAGCCGCTTTCCTCGAGCTCGTCGAGGTCGCGGTGGACAGTCATCTTTGACACGCCGAAGCGTGAGGCAAGATCGTCGACACTGGCGGTGCCGATGTCCATCAGAAAATCCATGATGCCTTGCCGACGGCCGTCGCTCTTCATTTCCGCGGCTTCCTCGTGCAATCCGGTTCCGAGATATAACAGCAAACGTTGCACAAGCCACCAAATTTTTTGTGATAATGTTATATCTCTATGGGATGTCATGACGCTTCTGGTCGCGTCCTGTAACAAGAATTGCTGCCGGCCGAGCGCCCAGCGGTTGCGGTGCCGCGGAAATCCGGCCAGAAGCATCAGGGGCTCGACGACAACCGAACGGCCCGCAAACACTGGCTCGAAACCGGATACGGGAGACTACTGAGTGGCTCGCATCACACTGAGACAATTGCTCGATCATGCCGCCGAATACGGCTACGGCGTGCCTGCCTTCAACATGAACAATATGGAACAGGGCCTCGCCATCATGGAGGCAGCCGAGGAGACCAAATCGCCGGTTATCCTGCAGGCGAGCCGCGGCGCGCGAGCCTACGCCAACGATGTGGTGCTGGCCAAGCTGATCGACGCGCTGGTCGAAATCCATCCCGATATCCCGGTCTGCATGCATCTCGACCATGGCAACAACGAAGCGACCTGCGTCACCGCGATCCAGCACGGCTTCACCTCCGTGATGATGGACGGATCGCTGAGGGAAGACGGCAAGACGCCGGCCGACTACGCCTATAATTCCGGCATCACCCGCCGCGTCGTCGACATGGCGCATTGGGGCGGCGTCTCGGTGGAAGGCGAGATCGGCGTCCTTGGATCGCTTGAGATGGGCGGCGGCGAGCAGGAAGACGGCCATGGCGTCGAGGGCGTCATCAGCCACGACCAGCTGCTGACCGACCCGGTGCAGGCCGAACAATTCGTGCGCGACACCCGTGTCGATGCGCTGGCCGTCGCCATGGGCACCAGCCACGGCGCCTACAAGTTCAGCCGCAAGCCGGACGGCGCTGTGCTGGCCATGAACGTCATCGAGGAAATCCACCGCCGTCTGCCGAGCATGCATCTCGTCATGCACGGCTCGTCCTCGGTGCCAGAGGAGTTGCAGGAGATCATCAACAAATATGGCGGCCAGATGAAGCCGACATGGGGCGTGCCGGTCGAAGAGATCCAGCGCGGCATCAAGCACGGGGTGCGCAAGATCAATATCGATACCGACAACCGCATGGCGCTGACCGGCGCAATCCGCAAGGTGCTGACCGAGAACCCGAGCGAATTCGATCCGCGCAAATATCTGACGCCGGCAATGGCCGCGATGCGGAAGCTGTGCAAGGAGCGCTTCGAGCAGTTCGGCACCGCCGGCAACGCACCGAAGATCAAGCCGCTGCCGCTGTCGGAAATGGCCAAGCGCTACAAGTCTGGAAGCCTCGATCCGAAATTTGGCTGACGTATTCCGGTTCTGAGCAGGAGCTGCCTCAGCTCCTGCTCATCCGATCATGCTCGCGGCAAGAGATCGGCCCTGCCGGTCTCGATAAATGGTGCCCAGTAGTCGACCGACTCGCGGATCATGGCGATGACCTCGTGGTCGACGGGCTCGCGCTCGCGGAACGACAATTCCAGGCAGATCTCGTTGTCGACGCCGCCGCCGCGACGCACTGTCTGAAGGAGCTTTTCCGGCGTGATACGGCCGTCGTTGTTGTAGGTCGCAGTGAACGGCCAATGGCCGCCCTTGTTCATCGACGACTGCTTGACGTGGATGATCGGCGATTGCCTGGGAAAGGCTTCGGCCCAGGCATAAGGGTCGGTGTCCGCCGGATTGCTCGAGGTCACGTCGCCATGGTCGATGTCGACCATCATCTTGAGCGGGACGGCCATGCCGGCCGCTTCGATCTCGCGCTGCAGTGCCCGGCAGCTTTCGATCGTATGGCCGAATTCGCGGCCGACCGACATCGGCTCCCAGAACAGGTAGGTCAAGCCGGCTGCTTTGGCATGCTCGGCGACCTCGCGCCAGCATTCCAGCGCGATGTCGAAAAGCCGCGCGCGACGTTCAGGATTGTCGTAGTCCCGGTGGGTGAAGATCGCGAATTGCGTGCCCATGCCCGCGGCGCCGAGCTCGGCCGAAACTTCTGAAAAGGTCTTGAACCAGTCGACGTAGTAGCGCCGCACGTCGGCATCGGGATGGCCGAAATGATTGAGCCGGCCGTAAGGGCCGGTCATCGCGGAGGTCACGCGCACACCGGTGCGGTTGAGCGCGGAGCGGAACAGGCGGACGAATTTGGCGATCGTCGCCGCCGGCCAGCCGGGATTGACGAATTCATGGGTGAGTTGGACGTCCCTGATACCGATCTGATAGGCGATCGCGTCGATCAGGTCGTCCGGCTCCGCAAAGCGGTTGACCAGCGGATTGGTGTTGAGCGAAAGCGTAAAGGCCATCAGCCGGCCTTTGCCAGCCGGCTCGAGCACCAGTCCTCGAAGGCGGTTCTTTCCGCGGCGGACAGATGCAGGCCGTGCTTGGTGCGCCTTTCGAGAATATCGGCGGCGGTCTCGGCCCATTCATGCTCGAACAGGTAATTGGCTTCGCGCTCGAAAAAATCCTTGCCGAAGCGCCGGCCCAGTTCGGCGAGCGAGGTGGCCGCGCCGACCAGATCGCGCGTCCTTGTGCCGTAGAGCCTGCCGTAATGCTTGACCAGCGATGCCGGCATCCAGGGAAATTCATGGCCGAGGTCGCCCAGAAACTGCTCGAAATCGGCATTGGCGATATCGCCGCCCGGCAGGTGCCCTTTCGAGGTCCACGGCTTGCCCATTTTCGGAAAGAACGGGGCGATACGGTCGAGCGCGTGCTCGGCCAATTTGCGGAAGGTGGTGATCTTGCCGCCGAAGACCGAAAGCAGCGGCGCCTGCCCAGCCGGTGCGTCGAGTTCGAATATGTAATCGCGGGTCACCGCGCTCGGATTGTCGGCATTGTCGTCATAGAGCGGCCTGACGCCGGAAAACGAGTAGACGACGTCGCTTCGTGCGAGCTGGCGCTTGAAGTAGCGATTGACTGCCTTGATCAGGTAATCGATCTCGCTCGCATCGGCGGTCACGTCCTCCGGCCGCCCTTCATAGGGAATGTCAGTGGTGCCGATCAGCGCCAGATCGTTCTGATAGGGATTGATGAAGATCACCCGCTTGTCGCTGTTCTGAACGAGATAGGCCTGCCGCCCTTCCCAGAATTTCGGCACAACGATGTGGCTGCCCTTGACCAGGCGCACGTTGCGCCTGGAATTCTGGCCGGCGACGCGGTTGATGACGTCGTTGACCCAGGGTCCGGCGGCGTTGATCAGCGCCCGTGCCCGGACTGTGGTCCTGACGCCGGTTCGACCGTCGCGCATCTCCACCGACCACAGGCCGTTTTCGCGGCGGGCGGCGGTGCAGGCAGTGCGGGTGAATATCCTGGCCCGACGCTCCGCGGCGTCGAGCGCATTGATGACGACCAGGCGGGCGTCGTCGACCCAGCAGTCGGAATATTCGAAGCCGCGCTTGAAGGCGTCCTTGATCGGCGCGCCTTCGGGCGCGGTGCGCAGGTCGAGCGTACGCGTGGCCGGCAGCCGCTTGCGGCCGCCAAGATGGTCGTAGAGGAACAGGCCGAGCCGGACCAGCCAGGCCGGCCGGTCATCGGGGCTGTGTGGCAGCACGAAGCGCATCGGCCAGATGATGTGCGGCGCGGATTCGAGCAGCACCTCGCGTTCGATCAGCGCCTCCCGCACCAAGCGGAACTCGTAATATTCGAGATAGCGCAAACCGCCATGAACGAGCTTTCCCGATCGCGAACTGGTGCCCTCGGCGAGATCGTCTTTTTCGCAAAGAATGACCGACAGGCCCCGGCCTGCCGCATCGCGCGCGATCCCGGCGCCATTGACGCCGCCGCCGATGACGAAGAGGTCGACGATTTCGGTTTCACCGCTCATCTCGCTCTATGCCCTGTCGTCAGCATGGATTGACCGGAGGCAGACCGGCGATGAAGCGGCGCACTTCCTCGGCCGCCTGCTCGGCCGCGTAGGTCACGGTGCGTACCGACGCGCCGGCGATATGCGGCGTCAGCGTCACGTTCGGCAGTTGCAACAGCGGCCAGTCGGCAGGCACCGGCTCGACGGCGAACGTCTCCAGCATAGCGCTGCCGATCTGCCCCGAGACGAGCGCCTCGTAGAGCGCATCGTAGTCGACCAGCGGTCCGCGCGCGGTATTGACGAAGATCACGCCGGGTTTCATCCGGGCGATGGTGTCCTTGGCGATCAGACCGCGCGTCTCCTCGGTGACCCGGGAGTGCAGCGTGACCACATCGGAGCGCGACAGCAGATCGTCCAGCGCAACCAGCTCGACGCCGGCATTGCGGTCCTCGGCGCTCAATTGCACATAGGGATCGCAGACCAGGATGCGGCAGCCGAAGGCGCGCAGCAGCCGAACCAGCCTGGTGCCGATATTGCCGTAGCCGATGACGCCGACGGTCATTTCGTTGAGCTCGCGGCCGGTACGATCGGCGCGGTAGAGATCGCCGCGCCACTCGCCCTTGCGCAAGGCTTCGTGGCCGACGCGGATCAGCCGCGTTTCGGCGAGAATGGCGCCGATGGTGAACTCGGCTACGGCGCTGGCATTGCGGCCGGGCACATTGACCACGGTGATGCCGTGGGCCTTGGCGGCGGCCATGTCGATGTTGATAGGTCCGCCGCGCGAGACCGCAACCAGCTTGAGCGTGGGCAGGCGCTGCATCATGCTTTCGGAGAGCGGCGCAAGCTGGGTGACGAAGATTTCGGCGTCGCCGATGAAATCCACCACCTCGTCGGGATCGCCGAAATACTCCTTGACCTTGTCCAGACCAAGCGCGGCATTGCCGAATTGCATCGGCTCGTCGGGCCAAGCGGTCTCAATGCTGCGGATGTCGAGGTTGTCGCCGCAGGCCGCCTCGATTTTCTCGCGAAACACTTCCGGAAGCATGAAGCGGTCGCCGATGATCGCAATTTTCTTGGGCATGCTCTTCTCAATTCACGTCAGTTTGCCTGGACGCGGCCATCGAACGCCAGACCGGCCGCAGCGCCTCATGCGCCAATGTGTAGGACGGAGCCATCGCCTCATAGGCACCGGCAAGTTTCCGGTCGCTGGGCTCGGCCGCACGGAGCAAAGGCGTGACCCATTCACTGACGCAATCGTCCATCGATGCGTACTGGCCGACGCAGACCGCAGCAATCATTGCGGCGCCCGCAGCACCGGCCTCCTCGCGCTCGCTGGTGCGAATGTCGGCGCCGACCGCAGCACCCAGGATCTTGCGCAGAGCCGGGCTCCTGGCCGCTCCGCCGGTCAGGCGGATTTCCTTGGGCAGCGGCCCCATGGCGGCGTAGCAATCGCGTGCCGCGAAAGCCAGCCCCTCGAACACCGCGCGGACCATGTCGGCATAGCCGTGCCTGGACGAAATGCCGATGAAGCCGGCCCTGGCATTGGCATCGACGAACGGCCCGCGCTCGCCGGCCTCCGAGACATAGGGCTGGTAGAGCAGCGAGCCTGGCTCGGACGACGATATCCATTGGTCGACCAGCGCGATCATCTCGCCATTGGTCCGCGTAATACCTTGCGAGGCGAGAATGCCGGAAGCGAGGCCAAGGACCCAGTCGATATTGAGCGTTGCCGCCATGTTCGACTGCATCTGCGCAAAGACGCCGGGTGCCGGCATCGTCATCGTGTAGCCGGTTGCAGCCTCGTTGAGCAGAACCTCGTCCGGCGTTTCGGCAAGCCGCATATGCATTCCGGTGGAGCCGATGATCGAGCATCCCGGCTTGCGTTCGCGATCGAACAGGCCGGCGCCGAGCGCCGTGCAGGCGACATCGACATAGGCCAGAACGACCGGTGTGCCGGCGAGCAGGCCGGTCGCATCGGCTGCTGCCACCGACAGCGAGGTGCTTTGCCTGGTGCCATCGACGATGGGCGGCAACAGATGCCGGAGATCGGTGACGCCGAGTACCTCGAGCACATCATCGCAATAGCCGCGCGTGCGGAAGTCGCCGAAGGTGAAGGTGCCCTCGGACGGGTCGGTGGCGCGGTGGCCGGTCAACTTGAAATAGAGCCAGTCCTTGCAGTGGAACGCCGTCGCTGCATTGGCAAGCATCGCGGGCATGTGGCGCTTCATGAACACGAACTGCGATCCCTGCTGGCAGGCAGCGAGCCCGCTGCCGGTCTTTTCGAAGCGCAGCCGGTCCTCCGGCCGCGCGCGGATCTCCTCGACGACCGCGGCAGCGCGCGCGTCGAGCCACAGCCAGCCCTTGGCAACCGGCTCGCCATCCTTGTCGATCAGCCAGGTACCGTCGCCCTGCCCGGTCACGGCGATGGCAATGGTCCGGCTGGCGAGATCCGGCACCTTGTCGGCAAGCTCGCGCAAGGTCGTCGCGGTATCGGCCCAGGTGCGTGTCAGGTCCTGCTCGGCGCCGCCGCCCGGCAGTGTCTCGTATTTATTGGGCAGCGCGGCGGACGCGATCTGCCTGCCCGCCGTGTCAAAGGCGACGGATTTTATGACAGACGTGCCGGCGTCGATGCCGATCAGCACATCCTGCATCAAGCAAGCTCCGTGCCGTGCGAAATGGCATTGCCGCTCGCCTGATCGAAGACGTGAAGGTTTTTCGGATCGATGCTGATCTTGATCGGCGCGCCAAGCTCCAAGCGGGTTCGGTCATGTTCGACCAGGACCAGCGAACCGCCGGCGAAATCGGCGGCGATATGGGTCTGGTCGCCGAGCCATTGATTGGCCGAAACCGTCGCCGGCACACCATCCTTGGAGCGGCGGACCGCATAGGGCCTGACGCCGATGACGACGCGCTGCCGGTTGAGCAATTCGTCGCGAACCGGGCCGCTGAAGGCATCCTTGTCGTAGTGGAGCGAAAGCCCGTCGGGAAGCTTGAGACTGATCTTGCCGGCAGCCGTGCCGACATAGGCCTCGAAGACATTCATCGGCGGCTCGCCAACGAAGGTGCCGGTGAACAGGTTTGCCGGCCGCTCCTTGAGCCTGTCAGGCGTATCGAACTGCTGCAGCACGCCGCCCTCCATGACAGCGATGCGATCGGCCAGCGCATTGGCCTCGGTCTGGTCGTGGGTGACCAGAATCGCGGTCAGGCCACGCTCCTTGATGAAATGCTTGATGCGGCCGCGCAGCACGGCGCGAAGCTGCGGCTCGAGCTGGCCCATCGGCTCGTCCAGCAGATGCAGGTCGGCCTCGCGGATCAGCGCCCGGCCGAGGCTGGCGCGCTGCTGCTGGCCGCCGGAGATCGAGCTCGGATAGCGCTCGAGAATGTCCTCGATCTCGAGCAGCTTGGCGATGTTGGCAACCTTTGCATCGACCGCACTCTTCGCCAGCCTGGCGGCCTTGAGGGCGAAGGCCATGTTCTCGCGCACGGTCAGCGGCGGGTAGAGCGAATAGCCCTCGAAGGCCATTGCGACGTTGCGCCTGACCGGCGGCAACGTGTGCACCTTGCGGCCGGCAACCGAGATGCTACCCCGCGAGACCTCTTCGAAGCCTGCGATCATGCGCAATGTCGAGGTCTTGCCGCAGCCGGACGAGCCGAGCAGCGCCACGATCTCGCCCTTGGCGATTTCCATCGTCAGGTTCTTGACGGCGTGTACGCCACGGTCGATCGGACCGTAGAACTTGTCGACGCCCGAAATGGTGATTGCGGTCGGGCTCATGCCGCTTCTCCGCTGCGCAAATTGACGACGTTTTTCGAGCCGATGCGCTCGCCGCTTGTGCGATCGAACAAAAGGGCGCTTTTGCTGTCGACGGCGATGTAGACCTTGCCCTCGGATTGGCCCGGTGTCCCGGACGGACGCGAAACCAGGATTTCACGGCCGCGCACGGTGCGCACCAGCGTGACGATCTTCTCGTTGAGCGGCGTCTCGGCCTCGACCGTCACCGGGATGGCGCCGGGCGTGCGTTCATCGACAAACGCCAGCGCCTCGGGCCGCAGCCCGATCACGCAGTCGCGGCCGACCGCCGCCTCATGCGCGCCGGCAAGATGGACCTGGACGTTGGACAGGCCGACATAGATGCCCTTGGCGTCCCGCGCCGGCTTGACGTCCAGAAGGTTGATGGTCGGGTCGCCGAACAGCCGGGCAATCTCGACGTTGGCCGGCTCGCGATAGATCTGCTCGGGCGTGCCGAGCTGTTTGACGACGCCCTGCGACATCACCGCGATGCGGTCGCCGAGCGCCATCGCTTCCTTGTAGTCCTGGGTGACATAGATGACGGTCGCGCCACGATCCGCCAGCAGTCTTGGCAATTCCAGCCGCATTTCGAAGCGCAATTTGGCATCGACGTTGCGCAAGGGATCATCGAGCAGCAGCAGCGGCGGCGAGCCGACCAGGGCGCGGGCAAGCGCGGTGCGTTGCTTCTGGCCATTGGACAGCGCCCGCGGCTTGTGGCTGAGCACATGGCCGATTTTCAACAGCTTGGCGACGCTCTCGACGCCGGTCTTTATCGTGCCTTGCGATGAGTGCTTCGCCTGCAGCGGCGTCGCAATGTTATCGAACGCCGTCATATGCGGGAACAGCGCGAAGTTCTGAAATGCCATGCCGACGCCGCGGAACTCGGCGTCGAGATCGGTCATGTCCTCGCCGCCGATGAGTATCTTTCCCTCGTCGGGGTCGATGACGCCGGCCACCAGCCGCAGCAGCACGGTCTTGCCGGCGCCGGACGGCCCGAACAGGACCAGCGTTTCGCCGTCGGCGACGGTCAGCGACAGATTGTCGAGAACAGTCTGGCTTTTATAGCGCTTGACGATGTTTCGCAGTTCAAGGCTTGCCATCGGACTATCCTTTCACCGCGCCAAGCGACAGGCCTTCGACGAGATAGCGTTGCGCATAGAGCGCGAGCGCCAGCGTTGGCGTGATCGACAGCACGATCGCCGCCGAGATCTGGCCATACTGGATGCCCGAGGAGGTGATGAAGGCGAGCGCGCCGACCGTCACCGGCTGCTTGTCGGCCGAGGCGAGCACCAGCGCAAAGACGAAGTTGTTCCAGGCAAAGATGAAGGCGAGCAGACCGGCAGCGGCAATGCCTGGGCCGGCGAGCGGCAGCGCGATCTTGCGGAAGGTGGCAAACCAGGAATGTCCGGCGATGCGGTAGGCGTATTCGATGTCGGCGGGAATGTCCTCGAAATAGCCGCGCACGATCCACAGGATCAACGGCAGGCAGATCAGCTGATAGACCCAGATCAGCCCGATATAGGTGTTGGCCAGCCCGAGCTTCTGGAAATAGAGGGTGAGCGGCAGGAGCACCAGCAGCGCCGGCGCAAACCGGAACGACAGCAGCGTAAAGGCAATGTCCTCCGAGCCGCGGAATTTGTGCCGCGCAAAGGCGTAGGCCGCCGGAACGCCGAGCAGCAACGCGACGGCAACCGAGGTGACCGACAGGAAGACGGAATTCCAGAGGTTGCGCATGAAGGCGATATCGAGCGTGCCGGCCGCCGTCATCAGCTTGCCGGTGATCAAGGCAGTGTAGTTGGCGAGCGTCGGCTCGAAGACAAGCTGCGGCGGAATCCGCAGGATTGTCTCGTTGGTCTGGAACGACATCATCAGGATCCAGACGATCGGGAACATGAAGAAGATCACGACCAGCGCCAGGGCAATGCCGCGCAGGATGCGTTCGAGAAGCGAGGTGTGTTCCACGCCAGCCTCCTATGCCTGGCCGCGGGCGCGTTCGCGCAGCCGCAGCCAGTTCTTGATGAAAATGTTCGAGAGGAAATAGGTGATCGCCCACAGGATGATCATCAGTGCCGCCGAGCGGCCGACATTGGTCGACTGGAAGAAATTGAGATAGGCCTCGACCTGGAACACGGTCAGCGTGTCGCCCGGACCGCCCTGGGTCATAGCGTAGATGATGTCGAATTGCTGGATCGAATCGAGCAGGCGGAACAAGGTCGCCGTCAAGATGTAGGGGGTCAGCATCGGCAGTGTGATGCGGAAGAAGACGAAGCTGCGTGGCACGCCGTCGAGTGCTGCCGCCTCGAAGGGCTGCGTCGGCAGGCTGCGCAGGCCGGCAAGCAGCAGGATCATGATAAAGGGCGTGTAGACCCAGATGTCGACAAGAACGACGGTGAGCAGTGCCGTCGACGGAGACGAGGCCCAGCGGAAATCCTGCAACCCGATCAGGCTGGCGAGATAGCTGAGCACGCCGAAACCGGGATTGGTCATCAGCTTCCACATCAGCGCGGCGAGCGCCGGCGCCGTCATCAGCGGCATCAGCAGCATGATCGAGATGAAGTTGTTCAGCGTCGAGCGCTTTTGCAGCAGCATGGCGATGCCGAGACCGAGAAGCAGCTCGAGCACGACGGTGATGCCGGCGTAGAGCAGCGAGATTTCCAGCGTGTTCCAGAACTTCGGGTCGGTGAAGAAGGAGATATAGTTGTCGCCCCAGTTGAACTGCCGCGCCCAGGGTTGGCTCAACCGGTAGCGCTGGAACGAATAGACCACCGACGTCAGGAACGGGATCAGGATGCCGATGCAGACCAGCAGAGCCGGCAGGCTAAGGAGATAGGGCAGCACCCGCTTGCTGATCCTGAAGCCCGACGGCCTGTTTCTTTGTATTGTCGCCGCAGTCATCGGCTGCTCCGTCATCCTGTTGCTTCGCCGTCCCGGCCGCCCAAGGGAGCAAGGCGGCCGGTCGGGCGAGCAGGCGGCACCTTTCGGGACCGCGTCGCAAACGTATCACATCTCAAAGGCTAGCCCGCGGACGGGTCAGCCTTGGCCGCGGCTTAGCCGAGCCCGGCTTCCTTGAGCTGGCTGTTGATGCTCTCGGCCAGCTTGTCGAGGCCCTCGTCGACCGGCACTTCCTTGGCCACCATCTTCTGCAGCGTCGCCGCCCATTCGGTGGTGAGATCGAAGAACAGCGGCTGCGGGGTGAACTTGATGCTGGCGCCCGGTGCCGAGACGTCGAACATCTCGACATAACCCGGATAGCTCTTGTTCAGCTTCTCGCGGAACATCTCGTCGTTCCAGACCGACTGACGAACCGGATTGACGAAGTCCATCTTGGTCGCACCGAACAATGCATGCTCGGGTCCGGATGCCCATTGCATGAAGTACCAGGTGGCGTCCTTGTCCTTGGAGAAGTTGGACATCGACAGCGACCAGATCCAGATATTGGGCGTCGGCGCCTTGGCGGCAGGATTGGCCTTGAATGCCGAAAAGGCGAGCTTGCCGGCCATCTTGTTGTCGCCGCCATTCATGAAGTAGCCAAGGATGTCGGCGTCGTAAATCATCGCCGAAGCACCTGCACCGAGATCGGTGCCGACCTGATACCAGGTGTAGGTCGACCAGTCCTTCGGGCCGCTCTCCTGGATCATCTGGACCCACTGCTTGTGGAAAGCCTTGGATTCGGCGGTGCTCATCGCGGCCGACAGCTTGCCGTCAGCCGAGACGTTCAGGTCCTTCTGGTCGAAATTGGCGTAGGCCGACAGGAAGCCCGGGTGGATCGTTGCCCAGGAGCGCGAGCCGCGCACGCCGATGCCGTAGACGCCACCGCCGACGTCCTTGGTGAGCTTCGCCGCCGTAGCGACCATCTCATCCATATTGCCGGGAACGCTGACGCCGACCTTGTCGAACATGCCCTTGTTGTAGGTGATGTTGTTCTGCTCGAAGCCCCACGGAATGCACCATTGCTTGGCGTCCGCCGAACCGAGGGCGCCGCCCGGCTGGCCGTTCCAGGCGCAGGAGTTCTTGACGCCGGGCAGGAAGTCGTCCCAGGCATATTTCGGGTTGGTCTTGGCCGGATCCTTGATCCATTCGTTGAGGTCGGTGATCCAGCCGGCCGGACCGTAGGTCCAGGTCATGTAGGCGCCGGTCATGAAGGCATCGTATTCGGGCGAGCTGGCCGACAGCGCGGCGGTAACCTTGTCGAAATAGACGTCTTCGGGGAACACGTCATAGACGACTTCCATGCCGGTCAGCTTCTTGAAATTGTCGAGGTTGGCGATCATCGCATCGGCGTAAGGATGCTTGTTGAGCAACAGCTTGATGGTTTTGCCCTTATGCGCCTGCCAGTCGAAATCAGCCGCCAGGGCGCGGGTCTGCCCGAAATTGAGCAGTGTGCCGGCGGTGCTGGCGGCAAGGCCCATTGCACCGAGGCCCTTGATCAGCCCACGGCGGTCGACTTGTCCACGCAGGAATGCGTCGATGAGGTCTTTCTCTTTCTCATGCATTTCTCTTCTCCTCCACAGGGTAGTTTCAACGAAATGGTTGCCGGCTACCCGACCGGCGTCTGTTCCACGAGCGATCGCGCCGTCCGCTCGTCGGTTATCAAGCCTTTGAGATAACGGCCCTCCAGCACTGACTTGATGGCGCGAACCTTCACCTTGCCGCCGGCGACGGCGACAATCCTGCGGTTGCTGATGTCTTCGCGCGCCAGTGCCAGCGCCCGGTTGGAAAGCGTCGTCGCAACGGCCTTTCCGGCATCGTCGAAGAAATGGCCGAGCAGTTCGCCGACACCGCCGTTGCGGCGGATCTCCTCCATCTCGCCCTTCTCGATCATGCCGGTGGCGACAAGCGAGGCCTCACGTTCGGCGGTGCCGATGCCGGCGATGAGCAAGTCGGCGGACTTGGCGAGGTCGAAGACATCGCTGACGCCTTTCTGCCCGAGCAATACTGTTCGATCCTCGACCGTGTTGGCGAACATCGGTACGGGCATCACATAGGCCTCCGCGCCGGTGCGTTCGGCGACACGGTGGATGACGTCATGGGGGTTGGCCGAGAACTTGCGCGTCAGGCCGCCAAGCAGCGAGACGAAACGGATCCTGCCGGCCGATATGCGCGGCAGATATTCCACGCAGGCGGCAAGCGTGCGGCCGTGGCCGACGCCGATCAGCGCCTCTTCGCCGCGTTCGATCTCGCGCTTGAGAAACTGCGCGCCAGCAATGCCGAGCGCCTTGAGCGGCAGGTCTTCGGCATCGAAGTCCGGAACCACCTCGCAGTAGTCGAGGCCGTAGCGGCCGGACAACTCATCCTCAAGCTCCACGCATTCGGAGACTTCGCCGTCGATGTAGACTTTGACCAGGCCTTCCTGATTGGCCTTGGTGATCAGGCGATGCGCCTTGAGACTGGTCAGGCCAAGCCGTTTGGCGACCTCCGACTGGGTCAGGCCGCCGGCATAGTGAAGCCAGGCGGCACGGGCTGCCATGCCGGTCTCATCGTCGCGCAGCAGGCCGTTGCCAAAACCAACCATTTCCGCCCTTTGATATTTTTATCAGTTGCTGCAAAATTTTTCACAAGGCGTCGCCCGAGTCAAGCAACCGCTGCGTTTAAATCTCCGGCCAGGAGCTTGCCGGCCGGGGCCGAATAGAGCCGCGCTAACCAATGGGCAAGAAACAACACTGACCGCGCGCCATTTAAAACGTTTGCAATTTCGCTTGAAGTGATTACAACGAAACTTCGTTCGGGAGGAACGATGCCGGCCCGCGTTACCACCCTCAAGGAACTTGCTGCGCAGCTCGGCCTGTCGATCACGACCGTTTCGCGCGCTCTTGCCGGCCACGAGCAGATCGCCTTGAAAACGCGCCAACGTGTCACCGAGGCCGCGCGCCAGGCCGGCTACGTGCCGAACACGGCAGCCCGCACGCTGGTCTCCGGCCGCAGCGGCTTCGTCGGCATGGTACTGCCGATCCGCGGTCCCAATCTGGTCGATTCCTTCCTCGGCGAATTCGTCACCGGATTGGGCGAAGGGCTGGTTTCGCACGGCTCCGACCTGATCCTGGCCGCAGCGGCGCAGGGCCAGTCGGAACTTTCCGTGCTTCGCCATGTCGTCGAATCCGGGCGCGCCGACGGCGTCGTCGTCACCCGCATCGCCGAGGTCGACGAGCGACTTGCCTATCTGCGTCACCGCAATTTCCCGTTCGTCGCGCATGGCCGGCTGCTCGACGGCGACTTTGCCTACCATTGGCTCGATACCGATGGCGCGCACGCATTCGGCGAGGCCTTCGACATGCTCTACGATCTCGGACACCGCCATTTCGGCCTGGTGACGATTTCCGAGCCGATGACATTTCGCCATCTCAGACAGGACGGGCTCGCCGCCGCGATCGCCCGCCGGGGCGATCCGTCCGTCAGGCTCGATGTGGCGACGGCGCCGCGTTTCGATCGCGGTGCCCGCATCCAGGCAATCATCCGGCTTCTGCACGCCACCGAGCGGCCGACGGCGATTGTCGCGCTGTTCGACGAGCTGGCGCTGACTGTGATGGAAGAGGCGGGGCGCGCCGGACTTGCCATTCCTCGCGACCTTTCGGTGATCGGCTTCGACAACATAGCCGCCTCCGCCTATGCGCCGCCGGGGCTGACCACTTTCGACGCCTCGATCCGCCGGTGCGCGCGCGAGATCGGCGAGATGCTGCTGACCGTCATCGGCGACAGGCCGGACGCGCCACTGACGCGGCTGGTCCGGCCGACACTTGTCTCGCGGGCAAGCCATGGCCCGGCACCCACAGGACGGAACTGACGCCTTAGCGGCGCACAACCAGGGAGGAAGACGACGATGAATGCGTTGAGGACATTGGCAGGTGCGGTGCTGGCGTTGTCGCTTGCTGCCGGCGCAGCACAAGCCCAGCAGGTGTTGTTCTGGTCGACACAGGCGCGACCAGTGGAAGAGACACAGAAGATGCGCAGCGAAGTGCTGAAGGGGTTTGACGGCCAGGTCGACTATCAGGTCGCCGAGGACGGGCCCTGGCTCACCCGCCTTCAGGCCGAACTGCAGGCCGGCTCCGGCACCATAGGCGTGCTCGGCGGCCTGCACGGAGACTTCTCCACCGTCGGCGCGAACCTTGTCGATCTCTCTGGCGTCGATCTCGGTGGCGTCAAGGTCAACGAGACCTACAAGAAGCTCGGCATGCTCGGCACCGGCGAGCAGAAGTACCTGCCATGGATGCAGGCCACCTTCCTGATGGCGGCCAACAAACAGGCGCTGCGATATCTGCCGGCCGGCACCGATCTCAACACCATCACTTATGACCAACTGATCGAGTGGGCGAAAAACATCGCTGAAAAGACCGGTTCGCCCAAATTCGGTTTTCCGGCCGGCCCGAAAGGGCTGAAGCACCGTTTCTTCGAGGGTTTTCTCCTTCCATCGTATACCGGCTCGATGGTGACGAAGTTCCGCTCGGCGGAGGCCGAGACGGCGTGGAATAAGTTCAAGGACTTGTGGCAATACACCAACCCGAATTCGACTAACTATGCCTTCATGCAGGAGCCGCTGCTGACCGGCGAAGTCTGGGTGGCATTCGATCACGTGGCGCGCCTCGCCGACGCCTTCAACCAGAAACCCGACGAGTTTGTCGCCTTCCCGGCGCCGGCTGGCCCGGCAGGCCGCGGCTACATGCCGGTGGTGGCCGGTGTCGCTATCCCGAAGACCTCGCCTGACATGGACAAGGCCAAGGCGCTGGTCGCCTATATGCTGAAGCCGGAAACCCAGATCGCGACGCTGAAGGCGACAAACTTCTTCCCCATCGTCGACGTCAAGCTGCCCGACGACATGCCGGCCTCGGTGAAGGCCTTCAGCCCAGTGATCGCCACCATGACCGGAGCTCCCGACGCGTTGCCGGCGCTGCTGCCGATGGGACTTGGCGGCCTCGGCGGCAAGTTCAATCAGATCTACACCGACAGCTTCGAGCGCATCGTGCTCGGCGGCGAGGATGTGCACGGCGTGCTCGACGAACAGGCGACGGCGCTGAAGGTGATCATCGACCAGGCGAAGGCGCCATGCTGGGCGCCCGACAAGCCCTCGCAAGGCGCCTGCCCGGTCGATTAAGAATCCTCCCGGGCGTCCGGATTTCCAGCGCGCCGGGCGCCCACCCCTTTTGAAGCTTCGAATAGAGAGCGCTCCATGCACAGCAAGGCCCTGCCCTATCTGCTGCTGACGCCGGCGACGCTGTTCCTCTGTGTCTTTTTCCTCTACCCGTTCGTATTGGTCGCCTTCGAGGCGTTCACCCGCGACGGCGGCTTTACGCTCGACAATTTCCGCACCATGGCGGGCAGCTGGAAGTTTCCGGTCACTGTCCGCAATACGCTGCTGCTGAGCGCCATCGTCGTGCCGATCCAACTGGTAATGGCGCTGCTGATGGCAACGGTGGTGTCGCGGCTTGAAACCGGGCGCAGCGCCGCGCTTTATATCTTCGCCATTCCGCTCGGCATCTCCGATCTCGCCGCCGGGCTGATCTGGCTCGCCATCTTCGACCAGTCCGGCTTCCTGAACACCTTGCTCTCCAATCTCGGCGTCATCGACAGGCCGGTTATGTTCCTCGGCTACCAGAGCAAGCTGACGATCTTCATCGCCGTGACGCTGGCCGAGATATGGCGCGCGACCGCCATCATGATGGTCATTCTGGTCGCCGGCATGGGGCTGATCCCCCGGGAATACTACGAGGCGGCGGAGGTTTTTGGCGCTAGCCCGTGGAAGCGCTTCATCAAGATCACGCTGCCTCTGCTGCGCCCAAGCCTGCAGACGGCGATCATCCTGCGCGTCATCCTTGCCTTTGAGGTCTTTGCCGTGGTTGCAGCACTCGGCGGCACCAATCTGCCGGTGCTGATGGGCGAGACCTACAATTGGCAGTTCACACTGCAGGACCACAATGTCGCCGCCGCCATGGCGCTGTTCATCCTCGCCATCTCGATCGGCTTCACGCTGTTCTTCCTGCGGGTGCTGCGTGTGCCGAAGGAGACTCGCATATGAGCACTGTCGCGGAGCTCTCGATCGCCGCGCCTGAGGCCCGCAAAGCCGGCAACTGGTTGCTGGTCGCAACGGTCATCCTGCTTTGCGTCTGGGTGCTGCTGCCGATCTATCTGTTGATCGTCAACGCGCTATCGTCGCCGGAAGAGGTGACCGCCTTCCCCAGGCGCTTCTTCCCGTCATTCGATTTCGGCAGCCTTTCTTTCTTCATCAATTTCGCCGGCGTCGCCAAGGCGCTGTGGAACTCCGTTCTCGTCGCCACGCTGACGATGCTCCTCTCGATCGGCTTCGGCGCACCCGCGGGCTACGCACTGTCGCGCTTCGATTTCCCAGGCAAGGAAACGTTCCGTTTCCTCGTGCTGATGACCCGCGCCTTCCCGCTGCCGCTGCTGGCGCTGCCCCTGGCGGTGATGTTCATCCGCACCGGCCTCGACGACACCGCGATCGGGCTGGCGCTGGTCCACACCACGCTGGCGCTGCCGTTTGCGGTGCTGATCACCTTCTCGCTGTTCTCCGGCATTCCCGTCGAGCTGGAGGAGGCGGCCTGGACGCTCGGCTGCACGAGATTGCAGGCATTCCGAAAAGTCATTCTGCCGCTGGCGCTGCCGGGCATCGCGGCGTCCGCGGTGTTTGCCTTCACCATCTCCTGGAACGAGGTGTTTGCCGCCGCCGTGCTCACCATCGAGAACCGGACGCTGACCGCCTTCCTGCTGCAGAGCCTTGGCGAATCGCCGCTCTACCTCAAATTCACCGGCGGTGCTGCCTTGGTTATCCCGGCACTGATCTTCATTTTTGCCGTCCGCAAATATTTGTTCGCCATGTGGGGGATCGCCAATCGATGACGCGCACAAAAGAGAACGCCGATGGCTGAGATCGTCATCAAGCAGGTGGCAAAACGTTTCGGCGGCTTCACCGCGCTGCATTCGATTGACCTGACCATCGCCGACCAGGAATTCATGGTGCTGCTCGGCGCCTCAGGTTGCGGCAAGACCACGCTGCTGAGGATCGTCGCCGGCCTGGAAACGCCAAGCCAGGGCGAAGTCTGGATCGGGGGGCGCCGCGTCGACCATCTGCCGCCGCGCGAACGCGGCATCGCTATGGTGTTCCAGAATTACGCCGTGTTTCCGCACCTGACGGTATTCGAGAATATCGCCTTCGGCCTGCGCATGAAGAAGCTGCCGCAGCAGGAGGTCGACGGGCGCGTCAACCGCACCGCCGAGCTCATGCATATCGAACAGCTTTTGAAGCGCTATTCGGGCCAGCTTTCCGGCGGTCAGCGCCAACGCGTGGCTGTGGCCCGGGCCCTGGCGATGGAGCCTGACGTGATCTTGATGGACGAGCCGCTGTCCAACCTAGACGCGCTGCTGCGGCTCGAAATGCGCGCCGAGCTCAAAGGTGTGCTCGCGGCGTCCAAGACCACCACCATCTACGTTACCCACGACCAGGTCGAGGCGATGAGCCTTGCCGACCGCATCGCCGTCATGCATCAGGGCCGTATCGTCCAGGCCGCCTCGCCGGTAGAGGTCTACCGCAATCCGGCGGCCCGCTTCGTCGGCTCCTTCATCGGCAACCCGCCGATGAATTTCATCCCGGCGACGAAGACGGCCGACGGCAGTTGGACCGTCGCCGGGCTGACGCTGCCCGGCCCCAAATCGGACAAGCAGACGATAGAATTCGCCATTCGCCCCGAGGATGTGGACGCCGGCAACGAAGGTATTAACGCCACCGTGCGCGTTGTCGAGCCGCTCGGACCGCACACGCTGGTCACCTGCGACGTCGAGGGCGGCGTGTTCCGCGCCATCCTCGAATCGAATGCCACGGTCGCCGTCGGCGATCACTTGCGGCTTTCGCTCAAACCCGATCGCATCCGCTGGTTCGATCCCGAAACCACCAACGCCCTTTGATCCCCTTCGATTCTGAAAGTACGAACGCCCCAATGATATCTCTTGCTGTCGACGAAACCATCGCCCGCGCCGTCGAGGTGCTCAGGGAAAATGACCGAGGCACCTACACCATACCGACCAAGGGCCTCTACCCGTTTCAGTGGAACTGGGATTCCTGCCTGACCGCGCTCGGCCTTGCCCACTATGACGAGGCGCGCGCCTGGACCGAGATCGACACGCTGTTCGCCCACCAATGGCCAGACGGCATGGTGCCGCACATCGTCTTCCATGTCTGGAGCGACGGCTATTTCCCCGGGCCGGAGGTCTGGCGAACCAACCGCCCGACTGCCACCTCCGGCATCACCCAGCCGGCGGTCGCCGGCTTTGCCGTGCGCCGCTTGTTCGACCAGGCCAAGGACAAGACCCTGGCGGCCGAGCGCGCCCGCGCGCTGTTGCCGAAAATCGATGCCTGGCACCGCTGGTTCTACGGAAATCGCGACCCGGACGGCGAAGGGCTGGTCGCCATAATCCACCCATGGGAGTCCGGCCGCGACAACTCGATCGACTGGGACGAGGCGTTCGAGCGCGTGCCGACCGAAGGCGTCGAGCCCTACACCCGCCGCGACATCCTGCACGCCGATCCGGCGCATCGTCCAACCAAGGCACAGTATGACCGCTATGTCTGGCTGTTGCAGCATTTCCGCGGGCTTGGCTGGGATAATGCCCGGCTGCACGATGCCTCGCCATTCCAGGTCGTCGATCCCGGCTTCAACGCCATCCTGATCCGTTCCGCCGCCGACCTTGCCGATCTCGCCGAGGCACTTGGCGAAACCGAAATCGCAGAAGCCAATCGCGCCCGTGCCGAAAAGGGGCTTTCGGCAATGGAACGGCTGTGGAGCGACGCGCATGGCCAGTACATTTGTTTCGACCGAGTGGCCGGAAAGCATGTTGACAGCGCGTCGGTCGGCGGCATTCTGTCGGTATTTTCGGCCATCCCGGAAAGCCGGGCAGCGACCATCGCTGCAACGATCGAGCGCATGGCCGGCAAAGCGCGTTACATCGTCCCGTCGCACGATCCAGAGGATGGGCGCTTCGACCCAAAGCGCTACTGGCGCGGCCCGGTCTGGCTGGTGGTCAACTACATGATCGCCGACGGCCTTGCCGCCGCCGGCCACAGCCAAATCGCACAACGGATCACGCAATCCAGTCTCGAGCTGATCGCCGAGAGCGGCTTCGCCGAATATTACGACCCGCTCACCGGCGAACCGCTCGGCGGCAGCCGCTTCACCTGGACCGCGGCAATGGTGATCGAGTTCCTGAAGGGCAGAGCCTGAACGCCGGCGGCGATTGCAGTCCCGCAAGGTTTGACAAACAGCAGTTCGTGTCTATCGTCGGCCTTTTACAGGAGCGGCGCATGACGACAGCATCCGTGAGCGCTCTGTCCCCACTGATCGGCGAACTCCTGTCGCGGCTGGAAAAGCGGCTGGATCGGTCGGCGATCGTCTCGGCAGATGAGGCCGGGCCGCGTTACAGGGAAGACCCCGACGGCAAAACCGGTGCGCGGCCGGAGGTCGTGCTGCGACCGCGCACTGCCGGCGAGGTGTCGGACATACTGCGCCTGTGCAATGAGGCGGGGCAGAGGCTTGTGGTCCAGGGCGGCCGGACCGGGCTTGCCGGCGGCGCTCGCATCCAACCCGGCGAAGCTGTGCTGTCGCTGGAGCGTATGACTTCCGTTGAAGCTCCCGACCGCGAGGCGGCGACGATCATCGCCGAGGCCGGCGCACCGCTGCAAACGGTGCAGGAAGCCGCCGATGCGGCCGGCCTGCTGTTCGGCGTCGACATCGGAGCGCGCGGCACGGCCACCATCGGCGGCAATGTCGCCACCAATGCCGGCGGCATCCGCGTGCTGCGCTACGGCATGTACCGGGCTCAGGTGCTTGGCCTAGAAGCGGTGCTTGCCGACGGCAGTATCCTGACCTCGCTCAAGGGTTTGGCGAAGGACAACTCCGGCTACGACCTCAGCCAATTGTTCATCGGCAGCGAAGGCACGCTCGGCGTGGTCACGCGCGCATGCCTGCGGCTGCATCCGAAGCCGGCCACCGAGATCAATGCCTTCTGCGCGCTTGCTTCGCTGGACGCGGCGATCACGTTGCTTGCGCTGCTCAGGCGGAAGCTCGGGCCCTTGCTATCGGCCTATGAGGTGAATTTCGCACCGCTCTATGGCGCCATGATCGCCGGCATGGAGGCGCCGGCGCCGCTGGCGGTCGGCTCACCAGTCTATGTACTGGCCGAAATACAGGGCAGCGAGCCCGACCGCGACGGCGAACGTTTTGCCGCGGTGCTGATGCAGGCGGTTGAAGATGGCGTGATCGACGACGTGGTCGTCTCGCAATCGCCGCGCGAATTCCGGGCGCTCTGGGCGGTGCGAGAAGAGGCCAACCGTTTCCTGTTTTCGATGGCAGGCCTGATCGGCGTCGATATCAGCATCCCACTGGCGAGAATGGCGACTTTCCTGGGCGAAACAGAAGCCGCCATCAGGGCCGTCGACCCTGGCGCGGACATCTACGTCTTCGGCCATCTCGGCGATGGCAATCTGCATTATCAGGTCCGCACCGCGGATCCGGCGGCCGCATACGGGATCATCTACCGGGGTGTGGCCGCGGCTGGCGGCGGCGTCTCGGCCGAGCATGGCATCGGCCTGGACAAGAAGGAATGGCTGCACCTTGTGCGCAGCGACGCCGAGATCGCGGCCATGCGCCGCCTGAAAGCAGCCTTCGACCCGAACAACATCCTCAATGCCGGGCGCATCTTCGACCTCGCGCCGGGCTGAAATCGAAGGTACGTAGCGCTGGCCGGGCGCTGTCTCTATCTGGTCGCGCCCTTCAATTCCGCATGCGCAACCGCGATGCGGGCAGCAAGCGCGGCGTTGTTGCGGACAAGCGCGATGTTGGCCTTCAGGCTGCGGCCTTGCGAAAGCTCATTGATGCGGGCGAGCAGAAACGGCGTCAGTTCCTTGCGCCCGATGCCGCGCTTCTCGGCCTCAGCCACGGCCGCTGCGATCGTGCCGTCGATGAACGCCGGATCGAGCGCGTCCGCTTCGGGAATAGGGTTGGCGACGAGAATGCCGGTGCCGGATTCCATCTCGTCATGCAGCAGCATGGCTCGCGCGATCTCGTCGGGCGTGTCGAGGCGATGATCGGCCTTGAGCCCGCTGGAGCGGGTGTAGAAAGCCGGAAAATCATCGCTCCCATAGGCGATCACCGGCACACGCTGGGTCTCCAGGTATTCCAGCGTCTTCGCAATATCGAGGATCGACTTAACTCCGGCGCAGACGACGGTCGTGCCGGTTTGGCGGAGTTCGGTCAGGTCTGCGGAGATATCGAAAGTGGCTTCGGCGCCGCGATGCACGCCGCCGACACCGCCGGTCGCAAAAATGCCGATCCCGGCTAAAGCGGCGATCCGCATCGTCGCCGAGACGGTGGTTCCGGCCGAGCCGCCGCGCACCATGATGGCGGCGAGATCGCGCCCGGAAGCCTTGACCACGCCCTTTGCCGCTGCCAGCTCTTCCAGTTCACGGTCGTCGAGGCCAACCTTGATCTTGCCGGCGACCACTGCGATCGTGGCGGGCACGGCGCCGTTTTCACGCACTACGGTCTCGACACCACGGGCAGTTTCCAGATTGGCCGGATATGGCATGCCGTGGGTGATAATCGTTGATTCCAATGCCACCACCGCGCGGCCTTCATCAAGCGCAGCAGCGACTTCATCGTTCAGGTGGACAAGGAAAGGTTTCATATCATCTCGCTTTCAGGCAGGAATGCGGTACGTGCCGGCGGCAAGGAAGCGCGGCGACAGATCGGGATGGACGCTGGATTCGCTCTCGGTGGTCAGTGTGGCAAGCAGCGCGCCGGTGCGCACGGCATGAGCGACCGGCTCACCCGAAAGCACCTTGTACAGTGTGCCTGCCATCATCGCGTCACCTGCGCCGGTGATATCGACGGGCTGCGCCGGGACGGAGTGCATGGTCGTCACACCGCTCTCGGTCGCAACGGCAAATCCATGCGCGCCCACGGTCACGATCACCTCGCCGGCGCCGGCCGCGCGCAGCGCTGCCGCTGCTTGCTCCGGCGTCAGCCGCCTGTCGGCATCCGTCATGCCGAGCATCGTATTGGCCTCGTCATGATTGGTGAACAGAAGATCGATGCCGGTCAGGTCCTTCGGCAGGCGCGCTGATTTCGGCGCCGATACCGTGTCGACTGCGAGCTTGAAGCGCGCACCCTGCTTGCGCGACATCAGTGCCGCGAGGGTCGCGGCCGGCAGATTGCAGTCGATGAACACCCATGTCGCCGAAGCCAGATGCGGCCAGAAGCGGTCGAGATAGGACGACGAAAACAGATCGAAGATCTCCATGTCGGCAATGCCGAGCACGAGGTCGTTGTTGCGGTCGAGGATGGCCGCGTATTCCGCCGTCGGCCGTTCCGCGGTGGTGATGACCTGGCTGACATCGGCGCCGAGGTCGCGCAGATGCCGCACCATTGAGCGGCCGGTTTCATCGTCGCCGACGATCGAGACGAAGCTTATGTCGACGCCGAGGCGGGCAAGGTTTTCGGCGACGTTGCGGGCAACCCCGCCGAAGCTGCGATAGCCGTCGACCGGGTTCGACGTCTCGAAAATCAGATCCTTCTTGGCGTGGTATTTGCGGTCGAGCACCGCGCCGCCGACGCAGACCATGCGCTTGGACGTCGGCAAGACGTAACCACGGCCGAGAATGTATCCCTTGTTGACGAGTTGCACGATGTGGGCCGCGACCGTCGAGCGGGCGATGCCGAGCACCGTTGCTATGTCCTGCTGGCCGGCGAATGGGTTCGCCGCAATGAGGTCGAGAACCGCTTGTTCCTGTGCTCCAAGGTCGTCCATTGTCTCACCCGGCCGTCAAATTCGAGGCTGAACGCTTTCGCAACAACAGATGACATTGTCAACATTTGTTTCGACCGGCGGCATTTGACCAATCGGCGCTCCCGCGACTCTCTGCCAGCCGGACGAAGAAAGCGGGTGAGCACATTGAAGAAAGCTATTTCACCAAGGAGGACGAAAGTTGCTCTTGTCGGCGTGCAGCGCCAGGGAGGAACTGAGGCCTTAACGCGAGACGGCGAAGAGCGCTAAGCCTTCAGCACCGAGACGGCCAATTCGCTGTTGTGGACGTATTCGTTGGCGTCAGGCTGCTTCTGCACGAGCAGGATGAACAGCAGGTCGGTCAGCGTCAGTTGTGCATCACGCGCAGTTATCGATGACGAGCGCGCGCGCTCTTCATCGGCGATCGTGTGGAGGCGAATGTCGGCAACCCGGCTCAGCGGATTGTCGCGAAGTCCGGTGACGGCGATAACGGTGGTGCCACGTTTGCGGGCAAGTTCAGCCATCCGCAGGGTTTCGATGCTCGCCCCGGAATAGGAGAGCGCGAACAGCACGTCACCTCGTCCAAGCGTCGAGACATTGGCCATTTGCACATGGCTGTCGCTGTCGTGCAGCACGTTGCGGCCGAGCTTCATCAGCTTGTAGGAAAAATCGCGCGCCACCAGCGAGGATGCGCCGACGCCGGCCAAATGAATGCGGCGCGCACCGTTCAACGCTTCGAGGGCCTTGCCGATTTCCTGCTCGGTGTTGGCGGCGACGGTCTGTTGCATCGACAAGAGCTTGCTGCCGATCAGCTTGCGCAAGATGACCAGATAGCTGTCGTCGACCTCGATCGAACCGTGGATCATGCCGGCCGACACGTGCCATTCCTGCGACTTGGCCTCACTGACGGCGAGCTTAAGCTCCTGATAGCTGGAATAGCCGAGCTTCTGGCTGAACTTGACGACGCTCGACTGGCTGCGGCCGATCTCGGCGGCAAGCGCCGCCGTCGACAGGCGGAGCATCTGGTCGGGATTATCGACGATATACCGACCGATCTCGCGGTCGCCGGGCGCCATCACTTCGAGCTTGGCCTCGATCTTCTTCAGGACGGACATGCGTTCCTCCATTGCCTGTCATCGACAATGCCAAGCCAAGGAATAAATTATTCCGTCTCTGATTGACAGCCAAGAATGAACCATCAAATCTCGACTGGTGCGGTTGCGGCCCAGCCTTCGGGCATGTCGACGATTCGGACATGAAAGATCGTAGACTCGCCGACAGCTCGGGATTAGGTCAGAGCCATGGACAAATTGCGGATCGTCGGCGGGCACAGGCTTGAGGGCGCGGTGACGATCTCCGGCGCCAAGAACGCGGCCTTGCCGCAAATAGCGGCGGCGTTGCTCAGCCCCTATCCGCTGCAGCTGACCAACCTGCCTGAGGTGACGGATGTCGACAACATGCTTAGCGTCGTCGGCCTTCATGGGGCCGAAGTCACCAGATCGGAGCATGCCGCCACAATCGATACCAGTGCTGCCGCTTCCAGGGAGACAAGCTACGATACCGTCAGGCGCATGCGCGCGACGGTGCTGGTTCTCGGTCCACTGCTTGCCCGCTTCGGCCATGCCCGGGTCTCGCTGCCTGGCGGCTGCGCGATCGGCGCACGGCCGGTCGACATGCATGTCGCCGCACTTGCCGCACTTGGCGCCGATATCGCGATCGAAAACGGACTGATCGTCGCGTCTGCGCCAGGCGGACTGAAAGGCGCGCGCATCGTTTTGAGCTCGCCGTCGGTCGGCGCGACCGAAACGGCGATGATGGCGGCGACGACGGCAAACGGCGAGACCGAGATCCTCAACGCGGCCCGCGAGCCGGAGGTGGCCGATCTTGCCGCCTGCCTGGACGACATGGGCGCGCGGATCGAGGGCGCCGGCACGCACCGCATCCTGATCGGGGGCAGCACAGACTGGCGCGCCGCCACGCACGACATCATCCCGGACCGGATAGAGGCCGGCACCTATGCCGTCGCAGCGGCCATCACCGGCGGTCAGCTCGAGCTGACCCACGCACGGCTCGAGCACATGGCATCCATCGTCCAGCTGCTCGAAGCAGCCGGTGTGAAAATATGGCCGGGCGACCGCGGGCTGATCATATCGAGAGACGGGCCGCTCAAGGCGGTCGACGTGACGACGGAGCCCTATCCGGGCTTTCCGACCGATCTCCAGGCGCAGTTCATGGCGTTGATGTGCTGTGCCGAGGGCGCTTCGCTGTTGCGCGAGACGATCTTCGAGAACCGCTTCATGCATGTGCCTGAACTGATGCGGCTCGGCGCCAATATCAAGCTGCAAGGCACCATGGCGCTGGTGCGCGGAGGCGAGAAGCTGAAGGGCGCGCAAGTGATGGCGACCGACCTGCGCGCCTCCGTCTCGCTGGTGCTAGCAGCGCTGGTGTCGGAGGGCGAGACGACGATCAATCGCGTCTATCATCTCGACCGCGGGTACGAGCAGTTGGACCGCAAGCTCCGGCTGTGCGGCGCCCAGATCGAACGAATAAGGCAATGAGTGCCGGTGGGGCGTCTCCGCATTATTTCCTGGGCGTCGATGGCGGCGGAACCGGCTGCCGGGCGCGTATCGAAGACGAGGCAGGAATCGTGCTCGGGCAAGGCCTGTCGGGCCCGGCGACAACGCGACTCGGTATAGAGGTGGCCTGGGCCTCGATTGCCAAAGCCTTTGGCGCGGCGATCGAAGAGGCAGGGTTCGCGGCGGCGGAAATAGCCAGGATCCGGGTGGGTATCGGTGTTGCCGGCATCGGCCGTAAGGGTGCGCTCGAGGCGTTTCATGGCATCGATCAACCCTTTGCGAGCATCGACTTCGTCAGCGACGGCGTCGCGGCTTGCCTTGGCGCGCATTCGGGTCAAGACGGCGCCATCGTCATAGCCGGGACCGGTTCGATCGGGCTCGGCTTTGTCGAAGGGCGCGACCTGCGCGTCGGCGGCTACGGTTTTCCGATTTCCGACGAGGGCAGCGGCGCCGATCTCGGACTGAAGGCAGTGCAGTTCGCCTTGCGAGCCCATGACGGTCGGCATGAGCGGACGGCGCTGCTGGCCGAGGTGATGCAGCGCTTCAAGGACGATCCGTTCGAGGCGGTGGCCTGGATGGACCGCGCCAGCGCGACGGACTATGCCGCCATGGCGCCGATGGTGATCCGCCATGCCGACCAGGGCGATCCGGCCGGTCGGCGGATCGTGCAAGGCGCTGCCGAGCAGATCGACACCTTCGTGCGGGTGCTGTTCGAAAAAGGCGCGCCGCGGGTTACGTTGCTCGGAGGGTTGTCCAGCCCGCTTGAGCCATGGCTCGCTGCCGACGTCCGCCGACGGCTGAAGCCGGCCGACGGCGATGCGGTTTCGGGAGCCATAATCCTGGCCAGAAAATCCCTCTGCCGCCAGTGATGCCTTGCTCGGCAAGGAATATAATATTCCTACTTTCCGTTGACAGAGAGAATATCGAATTCTAAAAAGTTAACGAAACAGAACCGGCGCAGCCGGTACGGAGCCGACGGCCAGGTGCAGGCACTGGACGCCGCTTGCCGCGGGCATCAAAGTCCTGCTCGCAGTCGCACTTGAAAGTATGCGAAGTGGTCGAACAAGGGTTGATGTCGGAGCTGGAGCGGCTGGTTTCCGAGGACCGGAACCCGAAAACCATGGACATCGATCTGTTGCCGACCCTCGAGGTGCTGCGCAAGATCAATGACGAGGACAAAGGCGTTGCGGCAGCCGTCGATAAGGTCATCCCCGATATTGCTGCGGCCGTGGACCGGATCGTGAGCGCGTTCCAGAACGGTGCGCGCCTTGTCTATATGGGGGCTGGCACCAGCGGCCGGCTCGGCGTCCTCGACGCCTCGGAATGTCCGCCGACCTTCGGCGTACCCGAGGACATGGTGGTGGGCCTGATCGCCGGCGGCGTCGACGCGCTGGTGCACTCTGCGGAAGGCGCCGAGGACGATCCGAAACAGGGAATAAAGGCGCTGCAGGCCATCAAGCTGACCGCTGGCGACGTGGTGGTCGGCATCGCTGTCAGCGGACGCACACCTTATGTCATCGGTGGCCTGACCTATGCCAAGGAAGTGGGAGCCACCACCGTGGCGTTGTCCTGCAATCCTCGATCGACCATTGCCGGCATTGCCGATATTGGCATCTCTCCGGTGGTTGGCCCGGAGGTCCTCACCGGCTCGACCCGGCTGAAATCGGGAACCGCGCAAAAGCTGGTGCTCAATATGCTGTCTACCGCCAGCATGATCCGCATCGGCAAGAGCTATCAGAACCTGATGGTTAACCTCAATCCAAGCAACAAGAAGCTTGTCGCAAGGGCGGTCAGGATCGTGATGCAGACCACCGGCTGCGCGGCACAGCAGGCACGACAGGCACTCGACCAGACCGGCAATGATGTAAAACTGGCAATCCTGGTGACGATCACCGGCATGGGTGTCGAAGAAGCACGTAAGGCGCTTGCCAACGCGGGAGGTTTCCTGCGCAAGGCGATAGGCGAAAAGACGGTGTAAGACCGCATGGATACTGGGCCGATGTTCCGGGGCGTGTGTCCCTTGGAAGCGGTCCGGGGAACTGCAAGGCATCTGGTTTAACAATAATGGGAGACGACAATGGTACGGCACATTGGCAAGAATCTGCTTTCCGGCATGACGCTCGCGGCAATGGTTGGCATCGCCGCGCTACCGGTGCAGGCGAGTGCGGCGACGCTGCATATGGCGTGGTCGCAGGACGCCACCGGTCTTGATCCGCACAAGCAGACGGCATTCTCCTCACTGCGGCTGCTGGAGCTGATCTACGAACCGCTGGTGCGGCTCGACGCAAACCTGCAAATCACGCCCGCGATTGCCGATTCATGGCAGTTCTCGCCGGACGGCAAGGAGCTGAGCTTCAAGCTCAATCCGAAAGCAAAATTCCAGAACGGCGCCGCCGTGACCTCGGCCGACGTCAAGGCATCGTTCGAGCGCATACTCGACGAGAAGACGGGTGCTGCGGCGCGCGCGAACTTTCTCTCGATCGCCAGCATCGACACGCCCGATCCAGCCACCGTCGTGTTCCACCTCTCGCAGCCGGACGTGCCGATCCTGACGGCGATGAGCGACGTCAACGCGGCGATCGTCCCGGCAAGCGAAATCGCGGCCGGCTCGATCGGCACGACAACGATCGGCTCGGGTCCGTTCAAGCTCGAAAAATGGGATCCGAATTCCAAGGAAGTGCTTGTCGCCAACAAGGACTGGGCAGGCGGCGCGACCGGCGTCGACGGCATCGATATCAGCGTGCTGCCGGACGAGACGGCGATTCTGGCGGCGATGCGCACCAAGCAGATCGATTTTGCCCTGCTCAACGATCCGCTTGTCGCCACGCTGGTGCCCAAGGAAGCCAGCCTGCAGTTGAACCGCGTGCCGGTGCTTGCCTATCACGTGCTGCAGCTCAATCCCTCCCGCAAGCCGATGACCGAGCTCAAGGTGCGTCAGGCGATTTCCTGCGCCATCGACCGGCAGGAAGTGCTGGACACCGCCTCGCTCGGCGAAGGCAAGATCACCGGCCCGCTGACCATCCCGGCACTGGCGACCGATCCGAAGCAGTTGTTCTGCTATAAGCGCGACATTGAGAAGGCCAAGCAGTTGATGGCCCAAGCCGGCTATGCCGACGGCTTTTCGGCGACCGTGATCGGCGCCACCGGCGAGCCGCCGACGGCAGCGGCGGAAGCCCAGGTCATCCAGTCGCAACTCGCAGAAATCGGCGTCAAGCTCGACATCAAGATGATGGAGCTCAACGTCTATGTCGACGCCTGGCTGAAGGGCGATTTCGACATGGCCGTCGCGCTGAACGGCGGCAGGGCCGATCCCTACACTATGTACAACCGCTACTGGACCAAGACGGGCAATCTGCAGAAGGTGGCGAACTATATCGACGACACGCTGGACAGTCTTATGCAGAAGGGCCGCACCGAGACCGACCCGGCAGCGCGCAAAGCGATCTTCGCCGACTTCGAGAAGCACATCACTGAGATGTCGCCCTGGATCTGGCTCTACACGTCCTACAGCTACACGGCACAGCAGAAGAATATCGCAGGATTCGAACCGGTGCCGACAGGTTCGCTGTTCAGCCTCGCCAAGGTGACGATCCAGTAGCTGCTTTGATGCCGGACGAGAGGATATTGTTCGCGTGAACTATCTGATGCGGCGACTGGCGACCTTCCCTCTCGTCCTGCTTGGCGTGTCCATCGTGGTGTTCCTGGCGATCCGGATGGTTCCGGGCGATTCGATCACGGCAATGCTGGGGACCGAAGCCGGCCTGCTGACGCCGCAGCAGCGCGATGCGCTTGCAGCTTATTTCGGCATCGACCAGCCCTGGTTCATCCAATACTGGCGCTGGCTGCTTGGTCTTTTCCAAGGTAATCTCGGCATTTCGTCCACCTATGGCAGGCCGGTGCTCGACGTCATCCTCGAGCGTTTCCCGCTAACGTTGGAACTCGCCCTGCTGTCGATGGTCATCGCCCTGCTTGTCGGCATGCCGGCGGGGATCTTTGCCGCCACCCATAACGAAAAGCTGTCCGACCTCGGCGTGCGCGTTGTCGCAATGATCGGGCAGTCGACGCCGAACTTCGTCCTTGCCCTGCTGATCATCTACACGCTATCGGCGGGGTTTGGCGTTTTGCCGGCGATGGGCGAGTTTTCGCCGCTGTGGCAGGATCCGCTGCGCAATCTCGGCCAGCTGTTGCTGCCTGCGGTCACGCTTGGATTTGCCTTCGCGGCTTCGGTGACCCGCATATCGCGTTCGGCGATGCTCGACGTGCTCAGCGACGACTATGTCAGGACGGCGCGCAGCAAGGGCGTTTCGGCGCGCGGCGTCATCTGGCGGCATGCTTTGCCCAACGCGCTCATCCCCGTCGTGACGCTGAGCGGCATAGAGTTCGGCTACCTCCTGGGCGGAGCTGTCATCGTCGAGCAGATCTATGCGCTGCCCGGTCTCGGCCGCATGGTGCTGGATGCCATCCTGCAACGCGACTACGCGCTGGTGCAGGGAAGCGTGCTGTTCATCGCCTTCAACTTCATGATCGTCAATCTCCTCGTCGACCTCGCCTATGTCGCGCTCGATCCGCGTATCCGGCTAAGCGAGCACTGATGGCGACATTGCGGGCTATATTTGCGCATCCCAGCGGCCGCATCGGCGGTGCGATCGTTGCGCTTTATCTGCTGCTTGCCGTGCTTGGCATGCTGGGGCTGACGCCGCACAATCCGCTGACGCAGCACCGGGTCGAACGGCTGCATGCGCCTGATAGCACCTACTGGATGGGCACGGACCTATTCGGCCGCGATGTCGCAAGCCGCCTGATGACCGGGATCGGCCAGTCCTTCATCGTGGCCTTCTTTTCGGTCGCCGTCGCGACACTGGCCGGCACCGTGCTCGGGCTGGCGGCAGCCTGGTTCGGGCGCCGCTGGGACGGCCTGGTGATGCGCATCATGGACGTTGTGCTGGCGTTCCCGGCGATCCTGCTGGCGCTGCTGATCGTCGCGGTTGCGGGACCGGGAACCTCGACCAGCGTCATTGCCATCGCCATCGTCTACACACCGATCTTCACGCGCGTCGTGCGAGGTCCGGCTCTGTCGCTCAAGGCGCGCGAGTTCGTCGACGCGGCCCGCACGTTCGGCAGCAGTGCGGGCTATATCGTAACACGGCATCTGCTGCTCAATCTGGTGGCGCCACTGACGGTTCAGGTGACGCTGGCGCTGGCCTGGGCACTGCTGACCGAAGCCGGCTTAAGCTTCCTCGGGCTCGGCACGCAGCCGCCCGCCGCGTCGCTCGGCCTGATGCTGAGCGACAGCCGCAATCTGATGGAGACAGCTCCCTGGCTGATGATCTTCCCGGGCGTGGCGATCATGATCGGCATTCTCGGTTTCAACCTGCTCGGCGATACGTTGCGCGATGTCCTCGACCCGAAGATGCGGAGATCGATCGCATGATCCCGCTGCTGTCCGTCAGCGGATTGCGCGTCGGCTTCGGTCGCAACCCGCAAGCCAATGAGGTCGTGCGCGGCGTCAGCTTCGATCTCGCCGACGGCGAAACGCTGGCCATCGTCGGCGAAAGCGGCTCGGGCAAATCGGTTACGGCGCTGTCGATCAATCGCCTTGTCGATTATGGCGGCGGCCGCATCACCGGCGGGTCGATCAAGCTGAGGCGGGCCGACGGCAGCACCTTCGACCTGACCGCCGCAGCCGAGCCGCAATTGACGAAGATCCGCGGCGGCGAAATCGGCATGATCTTCCAGGAGCCGATGAGCTCGCTCAATCCGGTGCTGACCATTGGCTGGCAGATCGAGGAATCATTTCGCCTGCATCGCGGCCTGACCGGACGACAAGCAACGGCGGCGGCCAAGGACGCGCTCAACCGCGTGCGTATTCCCGACGCTGCACGGCGGTTGAAATACACGCCCAACCAGCTGTCGGGCGGCATGCTGCAGCGGGTGATGATCGCCATGGCGCTCGCGTGCAACCCGCGCCTGCTCATTGCCGACGAGCCAACGACGGCGCTGGATGTTACGGTGCAGGCGCAGATCATGGCGCTGCTCGCCGAGTTGAAGCAGGAAACCGGGATGTCGATGATCTTCATCACCCACGACATCGGTCTGGTTGCAGGCATCGCCGACAAGGTGATGGTGATGCAAGGCGGAGAAGCTGTCGAGCAGGGCGCATTGAACCAGATATTGGACGATCCGCAGCATCCCTATACGCGGCATCTGCTACATGCGGTTCCGCATTTCGCCGGCGGCAGCGCGACACGCAGGGACGCGCAACGCGAAAAGCAAAAAGCTGCCGAGCCGGCGCTGAAGGTCGATGGCCTCGTAGTGCGATTTCCGGTCAAGGGTGGTTTTCTCAGCCGTACCAGCGGTGCCGTCCATGCCGTGGACGGTGTGGATTTCGAGCTAATGCCGGGCGAGACATTGGCGGTCGTCGGCGAGAGCGGTTCCGGAAAGTCCACCACCGCCCGCGCGATTCTGGGGCTGGTGCGCTCGACGCGCGGCACAATCTCGGCCAGCGCGCGCAAGGTCGCCGTCGGGCAGAGCGCCCTTCCCGTGCAGATGGTGTTCCAGAATCCCTACGGCTCGCTTAATCCCAGACTCACCGTCGAAAACCTCCTCGCGGAGCCGGTGATCGCTACCGGCGGACGGATAACTGCTGAAACGCGGGCGAAAATGGCCGCGCTGCTGAAACGCGTCGGCCTTCCGGAAAACAGCCTGCAGCGCTATCCGCACGAATTCTCCGGCGGCCAGCGGCAACGCCTGTGCATCGCTCGCGCGCTGATGCTCAATCCTTCGGTTGTCGTCCTCGACGAAGCGGTTTCGGCGCTCGATGTGTCGGTGCAGGCCAGGGTGTTGGAGCTTTTGATCGAGCTGCAGCGTGAATTCGGGCTGGCCTATCTGTTCATCTCGCATGACATGGCTGTCGTCGAGCGGATCGCCCATCGCATCGCGGTCATCTATGCCGGCCAGATTGTCGAGATCGGCGATGCCAGATCGGTGCTCTCGGAGCCGAAGCACTCCTATACCAAACAGCTTATCGCGGCCGTTCCTACTATAGACCGGCGGCATGAACGTTTCGAGCTGGACACGCGCCAGGTCCCCTCGCTCGTGCGTCCGCTGGGGTTTGAGCCGGGCCCGGCCAATTGGCAGCAATTCGGGCCGGATCATAGAGCACGGGTGGAAGCGTGATGATTGTCGCCCAAGGATATGAAAGGCCGGAGGGACAGCCCCATCGCTGCCTTCCAAACGGAGGCGTAGTTGATCGACCATGATCTCTTCTCCCGCGCATTCGTCCCGCTCGAAGCGGCCGTGGCCGCATCGCGCATTCCGGGCGGCGTGCTCGGCATAGTTGACGGGGACGGCGAACGCATCGTCCGGGCAATCGGCTCAGCCCAAGTCGTGCCCAAGATACGGCCGATGCATGTCGGGACATGGTTCGACCTGGCATCCCTGACCAAAGTCATCTTCACCACGTCGCGTATCCTGGCACTGGCGGAAGAAGGCGTCATCGACCTCGACGCGCCGCTGATTTCCGTCCTGTCCGACCTTCGCCAATATGACGAAAAAGCCTGGGAACGGAACGTAACGTTTCGCCAGTGTCTCGGCCATCAGACACCGTTTCCCGCCGTCGCGCCAATCTACACCTATGGGCGCGACCCCGAGCTGCTGCGCGCCTTCATCCTGCAGCGCGAATGGCAGGCTGGCGAGCCGGTCTATTCCGATATCAACTTCATCCTGCTCGGCTTCGTCCTGGAGCGCCTGTCTGGCAAGACCATTCGCGACATAGATTCCGGTCCGGGCTTCGCGTTCTCCGCCGAACCGGATCAAGCGGCGGCGACCGAAGACTGCACATGGCGCCATCGCGTGCTCTGCGGCGAAGTCCACGACGACAATTGCTCGGCCTTGCAAGGTGCCGGTCACGCCGGCCTGTTCGGAACGGCGGCTTCGGTCCTCGACTTTGCGCAAGGGCTGCTGGACGGGACCGGCGCGTCGCAGCGTTCGATCGCGCTGATGCGCACGCCCTTGTCGGCAACCCGCACCCATGGCTGCGAGCGACCCTACGAAGGCTGGTCCGGCGGCCGGTTATGCAGCCCCGAAACCATCGGGCATACCGGCTTTACCGGTGTCGGGCTGTGGGTCGACTTCGACAAATGCAGTGCCTGGACCTTGCTCACCAACCGGATCCATCCGACACGTCATTTCAACAGCGGGATCGCAGCGCTTCGCCAAGCGGTCGGCGATCTCGTCAACGGAGCCTGACAACCATGATTGCGAAAAATGGCGAACCCATGTGGGCCGTCGGCCTGATGACCGGCACCGTGCTGGACGGCAATATCGACGTCGCGCTGATCAAGACCGACGGCGAACGGATCGTGGATTTCGGTACCTACACGCTGGCGCCTTACCCCAGGTCGATCCGCAGTCTGTTGGAGGAGACGTTGCGCCAGGCCAGGATCTGGAATTTCACCGGACCGGAACCGGCGATTTTTCGTGAGGCAGAGGAGGCGCTGACGCGCGCCCAATCCGCCGCGGTCAAGGATCTTGTCGAAAGTCACGGTCTGACCATGGCCGATATCGGCGTCGTCGGCTTCCATGGCCAGACCGTGCTGCACCGTGCCCCGCAAGTGGGCCGACTGGGCCAGACCCGCCAACTCGGCGACGGCGAGCTGATGCATGCCATCCTTGGCACCAAAGTCGCCTATGACTTCCGCTCGGCCGACATGCGCGCCGGCGGCCAGGGTGCGCCGCTGTCGGCCGCCTATCACGCCGCGCTGCTGCGCGAAGCCGACGCCAGCGGCGACACGGCGGTGCTCAATCTCGGCGGCGTCGCCAACATCACCTGGTGGGACGGCACGGACAATGTTGTTGCCTTCGACACCGGGCCCGCCAACGCACCGCTGAACGATTTCATCAAATCGAAGGGGCTCGGCGAAATGGACCGCGACGGCGCGCTGGCCCGCGCCGGGACGGTCGACGAGGCACGGCTGGCCAAGCTCCTGCAGCACCCGTATTTGACCAACCCCTACCCGAAATCGCTGGACCGTTTCGATTTCGGCGCCTCGATGGCGGACGGAATGAACGCCGAGGATGGCGCAGCCCTGCTGACGGCCTTCACCGCGGCCGCCGTCGGCAAGGCGCTCGATCTTCTGCCGCGCCGGCCGAAGCGGCTGGTGGTCAGCGGTGGCGGTCGACACAACCCAACGATCATGGCCATGCTTGCCAGCCGCGCTGGCGTCGAAGCGGTTCCGGCCGAGGCGCTTGGCTGGAAGGGCGATGCGGTGGAGGCGGAGTGTTTTGCGTTCCTGGCAGTGCGCGTGCTCAGAGGCTTGCCGATCAGCTTCCCCAGTACGACCGGCGTGCCCCAGCCGATGCGCGGCGGACGCCTTGCCGGCTAACTAAGCCAACAATTTCTTCTGCAGGAAGACACGGCTGCGGCCAATGGGGAAATCGGCAAGCACGCCGAAGGGCAAATAGCCCTGGCGCTCATAGGCCTTGGCGGCCTTGGGATTGAACGTGTCGATCCAGGCGCCGTGACAGTCGCGCGCGATCGCCTCCCTCTCGGCCGCCTCGAGCATCCTGCCAGCCATGCGGTGACCGCGCAGTTTTTCATCGACCCAGAGCCATTGCACATAGAGCCAGCCCCAGGCTGTATATCCCGAGATGCCGGCGACAATAGCGCCGTGCTCGTCGCGCACGAACACGGCCAATGCCTTCCTGCAGGAGGCGCCGACATCACTGTCGTTGAACGCCGCAAGCTGCTCTCCGAGAAAAGCCAGCTCGTGCGGCAAGGGATCGGCGGTTGTCTCAAGCGTTGTATTGTCCATCCACCAAGCATCTATCGAAGGACGGGGCCGAGACGCAAGACTTGCTGCGCTATAGCTTCGGCGAACGCCACGCCGCTGCAACAGCAGCGATCAGCATGAGCAAGGCTGCAACCACCGCCGACGCCGCAAGACCGAATGTGGAATAAAGCGGTCCGAACGCCGTGGTGCCGACGAACACCGCGAGATAGGTCACCGCGCTGTTCAAGCCCATGATCGTGCCGCGCCGCGCAGGATCGAGCGCGGACAGGCGCATCACCAGGACGTTCAGCCCGAAATGATTGGCAAGGCCCCAGACGGCTATCATCGCTATAGTCAGATGGAAACTACTGCTCGCCGCGGCAATCGCGACATAGACGGCCGCGACGAGCAGGTAGGCAAATGGCATGACACGCCGCGCGCCCAGGCGGTCGATAACGCCGTCAAGAAGTGCCGCCGCACCAAATCCGGCGCCATAAGCGAGCGCGGCCAGCCCGTTGGCGCTGACCGGCCGTCCCAAGCCATTGTGAAGGTGATCGCCAAGATAGCCATAGACACCGTAGAACGCGGTCATGAATGCGGCGCAGGCAACCAGAAGCGGCACTATGCCGGGGACGCTCAAGGCGCCCAGCGGCGTCGGCGCCGGGCCGCTCTTCCTGACATCGCTCAGCGACGTCAGCGCCAGGCTTGCCAATGCGAGTGCTGCGAGCACCGCGACCGCCGCGAAAACGGCGCGCCAATGTACCAGGTCGGCAACTACGGCCGACAGCGAAACCCCGGCGACCATGCTCAGCGTCCAGCCGGTCAGCACGACGCCTATGGTGCCGCTTTCGCGGCCGGGCGGTGCAATCGCGGCGGAGCTGGCGTAGATTGCCGGCATGGCGACACCTGCAGCGATGCCGGCGAGAAGCTGGGCCGCGACCAGCGCCGTCACCGTCGGCGCAGCAGCGCTGGCGACGAGCGCTATCGCCAGCAGCAGCAACGCTCCTTGCAGCATGCGGCGGGCACCAAGCCGGTCGATATAGCGCGCCAGGAACAAGGCGCTCGCCGACGTCCCGAGCCCGAACGCGGCGGACGCGATCATAACCGCCGGCACGCTTGTGCCGAAGGACTCGGCCACCGCCGGTGCGATCGGACCGAGCACCAGCGAGTTCGAGCCGATCACGGCAATGCATCCGGTGAGGAGGTAAGCGAGCGCCGGGATAGGCGGCCTTGCCGTAAATGTGGCGACTTGATCAGTGTTCGACATATGGCAATAATGGCCGTATTAAATTCTGCATCAATCGGGAATTTTAATATGGATGAAGAAACAGATGGCATTCCGCAGAACAGGCCCGCCGCCCGCGATATCGATGCAACCGACCGAAAAATATTAGGCGTTCTGGTCGACGACGCCACGATCAGCTATGCCGAGCTCGGCGACCGCGTCGGCCTTTCACCGCCGGCAGCCCATGAACGCGTCAAGCGCCTGCGGCGCAGCGGCGCCATCCGCAACACCGCGGTCATCATCGATCCCAAGGCGGTGCACAAGCCGCTGCTTGCCTTTGTCCATATCGACACAAAGGGGTGGGGAAAGACGCCGGAGCTGATGGCAATCTCCGAACACCCCGAAGTCGAGGAGATCCATTCGGTGGCCGGCGACACATGCATGCTGATCAAGGTCCGCACCGAGGACACGCGGGCGCTCGAGGGCCTACTGTCGCGCCTCTACGAAACACGCGGCGTCACCTCGACGCGAAGCTACGTCGTGCTCTCGACTTATCTCGAGCGGCCGGTGCAGCCGGGGATAACGACGGAGTGGCCGACGCCCCGGCACATGGCCAAGCCGCTTTATTAGCTCAAACGGTCCTCATTAGCTCAAACGGTCCTCACGCGTATCCAAAGTCGAACCGGAAACGTCTTAGGCACTGCATCCTGTGGTCATCCGTCGGGCCGGTTCGTTTGCGCCGGTTCTTGGATCCGACGGGATGCCTGTTGCGCAACCGGAGACACGCGATGAGAAAATTGATCGTAGGCAGCTTCATTTCGCTGGACGGCGTTATCGAAGCACCAATGGAATGGGCGTCACCGTTCTTCGACGAGGAGATGAAGGAACACTCCTATGAAAAGGCCGGCGAGGCGGATTTTTTCCTGCTCGGCCGCGTCACCTATGAAATGTTTTCGGCGCGTTGGCCGCAGGTCAAAGGCAGCAAGTACATGGACCGCATGAACGGGCTGAAGAAGCTCGTCGCGTCGCGCAGCCTCAAGGAAGTGAGCTGGAACGCGTCGCGATCGAAGGCGACATCGCTGCCGAAATTGCCAGGATCAAGCGGCAGGCCGGCGGCAACATTTTGAAGTACGGAGTGAGCAATCTCGACCAGACGCTGCTCGCCAACAGGCTTGTCGACGAGTATCAGCTCTCGATCGTGCCGACCCGCGTCGGCCATGGCAAACGCGCTTTCCAGGATGTCGACCCGTCCCTGGTCAGGCTGGAGCTTATAGATACGCACCGTTTCAAGAACGGCGTCATTACGTTGACCTATGTCCCGCTATGATCCGTATGCCATGAAGATGCAGCCAAGACTTGACCCGACCGGGCTTTTCGACGTCCGTTACGCCGGTTTTCTGGAGACAGTCGCGCATTTGCGTGGACGGCTGCACCGCTACTGTGCACGCATGACCGGTTCAACGCTCGACGCCGAAGACGTGATGCAAGAGGCGCTGTTCGAGGCCTATCGGAAGATCGAGAAGCTGGACGATGCGAGTGCTCTTCGCCCCTGGCTGTTTCGCATTGCACATAATCGCTGCATCGATTTTCTGCGAAGCCGGCAGGTGCGTCTGCATGCGGAGGCCAATTTCGCCGAAGACGAGATCATCCTGCCGGTCGAGCCGGCGGGCCAGGGCGCGGATCGCGCGATCGAACGGCTGGTGATCCACCTGCCGCCCAAAGAACGCGCCTGCGTCCTGCTCAAGGACGTCTTCGACTATTCGCTGGAAGAGATCGCCGACCTCGTCGGCTCGACCGTGGGTGGCGTCAAGGCTGCGTTGAGCCGTGGCCGTTCGAAATTGGCCGCCTTGTCAGGCGAGCCAATCGTCCGTTCGGAGCCCCAACGCGATCCGGAACTCCTGGAATTGCTCAGCCGCTATGTCGAACTGTTCAACCGCCGCGACTGGGACGGGGTTCGGGCGTTGACCAGCGCCGACGCACAATTGCGTGTCGCGGATTGCTTCAATGGCAGGCTGTCGGAATCACCTTACTTCGTCGAATATGAAAGAGCCTCGACGACCTGGAAAATGGCGATTGGCGAGATCGATGGCCAGGCGGTGCTGCTCGTGCTCCACCATGGCGAAGACGGTCGGAAGCCTGCCCATCCGGTTCGGATCGAAGCCGCCGGCGGGATCAAAAATCGCATCACTGATTACTATGCATGCCCCTGGATCATCGGCGGCTGGTGCGGTGGTCGTTTCCAGGCCGGCCTAGCCAGCAGCAGGACATGCAAGTGTCCGGCATCAACCTCAATGGAATGGGATCGATGCCGAACAAGACATAGGCGGCTTACTGAAGCTTCGCCTGCAGGGCGTTGACGTCATCCGTGGTCATTTCGCCGTCGGTCGTCACCTTGCCGTCGACGATCTTCCAGAGGCGGAACGGGCCGGTGATGTCGCCGTATTTGTCGAAGGCGACCGGGCCGATGACGCCTTCGTAGCGGATCGGCTTGCCATCCTTGATCAGGCCGAGCGCCTTGGCGAACTCGTCCTTGCCGGCATAGATCGGCGTGCCGGCCGGGTCGACCGCCTTGTACATCGCCTCCTTGATCTTGGCCGGATCCTCGGAGCCGGCAATCGCGATGGCCAAGCCGACGATGGCGCCGGCATCATAGGACCGGTCGGCCGCCGGGTTCGACGGTTCGATGCCCGAAAATTCCTTGTAGTTCTTGGTGAAATACTCGGTCGATGCGGTCGGGCTGGTGCCGGAGGAAGTGCCGTACGCATCCTTCAGGTAATCCGCGCCAACGGATTCGATGAAGTCCGGGCTGTTCATGCCGTCATTGAGCAGGAATTTCTGGACACCGCCCTGCGAAATCCAGGTGCGGGCGATGGTTGCGCCGTCGACAGGCGTGCTGACGAGATAAAGCCCGTCGGGCTCGCCAGCCATCGCCGCCGTCACTTCCGAGGCATAGCTCGACTGCTTTTCATTGTAGGGCGTGTCGGAGACGATGGTGCCGCCGAGTGCCTTATAGGCGCGCGAAAATTCCGCCACCATGTTGACGCCGAAGTCGTTGTTGACGTGGATGACCGACAGCTTCTTGAAGCCTTTGTCGATGGCATATTTGGCGGCAGCGACACCCTGCAGCGCATCAGATGTGATGGTGCGGAAGAAGATGCCGTTGGTCTTGCCGTCGCGCCCGAGCGCCGTCAGCGTCGGCGACGAGGAAGCAGGCGACACCTGGACTATCTTGGCCGGAGCGGTGACCGAGGTCAGGATCGGGATCGACACCGAGGAGATGATGCCGCCGATGATCACCGGCACCTTCTTGACCTGCACGAGCTGCGTCGCGGCGTCGACCGCAATGTTGCCCTGGCTCTGGCTGTCGCGCGTGTCGGTCGCGAGATCGCAGCCGCGGACGCCGCCCGCATCGTTGATGTCGCGGAAGGCCATCTCGACCGATTTGGCGCCGGCCTGGCCGTACTCGCCGGCCGGGCCTGTCAGTTCCATGACGAGGCCGACGGTGATCTTGCAATCGGCGGCTTGCGCTGCGCCGGCCGCTGTCAGCAGTGCGAGCGCGGTGGTGATCTGAAGTATGGTCTTTTTCATTGTTGTTCCCCTTTCGTTGCACGACTCTCATTGATGTCTTGAGCCTGTTCAGCCTTCCGGCATCTGCAGCCAGGTTTCATGCAGATGTCGCCATTCGACGCCGTTGGGCGCCGATGAACTGGTGGTGAAAACGGCACTCGAGCGGCGGCGGCTATGTTTGCCGGCGCGCTGCTGCGCTTCGATGTAGCTGACGACGATCGTGTCGCCTTGTTGCCAGCCGGCCCGGATTTCCTCGATCGAGATGGTGAAATCGCCGTCACAAGTGGCGCGGCTTGCCCTGACATGGTCGAGCACCGCGTCACGATCGAGGACCTGGCCATCCGGCACAACCATGCAGAAGCCTTGGCCCATGACGCGTTCGAAGCGCCTGAAATCTGCATTGTCCGCACTCGCCGCATTGAACCAGTCGACGAAGAAGCGGTGGAGATCGACCACCTCGGCGCTGGCGCGCGAAAGCAAGGAGGGCTTTTCGTCCATGGCCGCGTTCACTTCCTGCCTGCATTCAAATTGTAATGCATGATCGAGCCGTGGCGGCCGTGACGGTCGCGTTCCAAAGTGTAGACGTCGCCCAGCGGCCCACGGCTTTGCGCGATCACGGCAGCGATCCTCGCCCGGTCGTCGGCATCGAGCGCGACGTCCATGATTCTGGCATTGGCAAGGGCGTGCGCCTGGTTGCGGGCGCCGACGATGACGGCCGCCACTTGCGGCTGCTCCAGCACCCAGGCGCTGGCGATGGTGGCGATATCGACGCCGTGGCGGTCGGCGACGGCCTTCAGTGTGCGAAGCAACTCCTGGAAAAGCTCCCAGCCACCAAAGTCGTCAATGATCAGCTTGTATTTGACCAGCGATCGGTTTTCGAGCGGCGTCTGCGGCTCGGCAGCGCCAAGCCATTTTTCGCTGAGGAAGCCGCCCGCCACCGAACCGTAGCAGAGGAAACTGACGCCGTGCCGGCTGGCGAGCGCTGCAAGGCTGTTGGCTGGCCGCTGGTCGAGCACCGAGTATTGCAATTGCTGGCTGACCAGCGGCACACCGGCGGCCAGGATCTCGGCTAACCGCGGCGTGTCGAAGTTGGTGGTGCCGATGTTGCGCACCTTGCCTTCCCTGCGGATTTCGTTGAGCCAGCCCATCGCTTCGACGTAGCCGGGCAGCGCATAGTCCCACCAGTGGAACTGCACGATATCGAGCCGCTCGGTCTTCAGCCGCCGCAGCGACTGCTCGACGATGCCTCTGATGTAGTCGCGGCTGATATTGGAAAGCCTTTCCAGGTCAGGCACCAGCTTGGTGTGCACCTTCATTTTGGTGGCAGCGTCGAGGCCACGCTCATTGGCAAGGCGCAGGCGCGCCGCGCCGATCAGCTCTTCGACACCGGTATAGATATCGGCGCAATCATAGGTCCTGATGCCGGCGTCGAAGGTGGCGATCAGGTCAGTTACCGCCTGTTGGCGGTCGATCGCGCCGTGCCCGCCGGCAAGCTGCCAGCCGCCGCGGATAACGCGCGAGATCGTATAGCCGGGGCTGAGCTCGAAAGCCTTGGCGGTCATCTCCGGTCATTCTCCTTGGGCAGCGGCACCGCCGTCGTTTCGGCATGGCTGAACCGCCGCTTGCCGGTCCTGACGATCCGGAGCCGGCTGGCACAATTGAGATCCGGACAAGCGATCTCGGCGTCCGACGTCATCCAGTCGTTCCTGTGGGTCGGGCGCTGCTTTGCGGCCAGAAGCGGCAACACTGCCGCAATGGAATAGATCGAGAAACCTTGCCCCGCCGGCATCGACAGCATCTCGCCCTTCAACTCGAAATAGTCGCCGGGCTTGGCGCCGCAATAGATCGGCTTGCCCTCGGGGATAACCGCCTCGACGCGAAGGTCGAAGAGTTCGAAACTGTCGTCGGTCTCAGCCATTCAGATCTCCACCCGGGTGAAGGTGATGTCGCAGGCACCGTTGCGGCGGATCACGCCACAAGCGGCTGCGAATTTATCGCGATCCTCAGGCACCACCTGCGCGACGACGCTTCCGGCAAGCCAGCCGATCGGGAACAGAAGGCGTGCACCCGCTCCGTAGAACAGGCCGACGTCAAAGATGGCATTCGGGTTGCCGCCCCACATGCGCGGCGGCACGTAGGACAACACGATGTCGCCCGGCTGCGGCGTCAGCGTTGCGTTCTCCGCCGGCAAGGGCCTGGCATAGGTTTGGCCCTCAAGTTCGGCTGATGGAACCGGGCAGGAAATCTCAGGCCCCGTCCACATAGCATGGATGCCGGCAACGACGCGCGGCTGACCGAGATACGCCAGCAGGAAGGCAGCGTTGTCGGGCGCCTTTTCAGGCAACAGCAGCGCCGTCACGGAAAGCTTCGAGCGTGGCTCGGTGATGCTGATGCCAGGCGCCGTCATGCCCTCAATCCTTCCTTGCTTGTGGATTGGAGCTTGTCGCGCAGAAAGGCGAAGGGCCGGCTGATGTCGGCCACCAGAGCCTCGCGCGCCGCTTGCGCATCCTGCCTGGAAAGCGCTGCGACGATGCTGCGGTGGTAGTGGGCCGTATCGACCTCGCCGGCGTCGGAGAAGGCGTAAATGGCAACGCGGATGCAAGGCCCGGATTGCAACCACAGGCTCTCGATCATCGGGATCAGCACGGCGGAACCGCAGCAACGGTAGATCTCGAAATGGAAGCTCTGGTTGAGCGTGGCCTCGCGGTCGATATCCTTCTTGTGCTTCAGCGCCCGCATCTCGTCCCACTCGCCAAGCATGGCTTCGACCGAAGCGATCTGGCGCGGGTTCATGCGCATGGCGGCCAGCGCGATCGCTTCGCCCTCGATCAGAGAGCGGGCGCGCAAGAGATCGTCGATGCGCTCCAGCGTGATCGGCGGCACGCGCACCGAACGGTTGGGAAGCGCCTCCAGTGCCTTCTCGGTGATCAGCCGTCCGAGCGCCTCGCGCACCGGCATGGTGCTGGTGACCAGCGCGTCGGCGAGGCCGCGGATGGTCAGAACCTGGCTCGGCTCGAAAAGGCCGCCGATCAAGGCGCGGCGCAGCTCCGAATAGACGCGATCCTGCACGGTCTCGCGGCCGACCGGCGTAAGCTGGGCTGCGATCATCTCATTGTTCTTTTCGATGGCGGCCTTCTGCATAGGCAATCCCGGTCATGGCCGTTTTCGGCTTGCGGAAGAAATTAAAGCCGAATAGCGTGATCAAAGCAAGCGTGATCACAAATCAAATCATAGGCGACGAAGATCGCTTTTCGGCCAGAGGAATTGATGAGCGACACGACGGAACGGCAGGAGGAGATCCGTACGCCGGTCCTCACGGCCAGGAACGTCCTCAGACGCTTCGGCGGCCTGGTCGCGGTCAACAATGTCTCGTTCGACGTCCGGCCGGGCGAAATACTTGGCCTTATCGGCCCGAACGGCGCCGGCAAGACCACGATGTTCGACCTGCTCGCCGGCAGCATTCTGCCGACCAGCGGCGAAATCCTCCTCAACGGCGTATCGGTGTCGGGGGAAGCTGCCCATCGCCGCATTGGCCGCGGCCTTGGCCGCACATTCCAGATCCCCCGGCCCTTGCCTAACCTGACGCTGATCGAAAACGTCATGCTGGCCGCGCAAGGGCAGGCCGGAGAAAAACTGCTCGCCAATTTCCTGACGCCCCGGCGGGTCGCTGCCGAAGAAAGGGCTGCCGAGACAAGAGCCGTCGAACTGCTCGAGCTCGTCACGATCGCTCACCTCGCGCACGAACCTGCGCGCGTGCTTTCAGGCGGCCAGCGCAAGCTGCTCGAGTTGGCCCGCGTGATGATGGCCGACCCGGCGATCATCCTGCTCGACGAGCCGGCGGCCGGGGTTAACGCAACCCTGCTCGAGATCATTATCGACCGCATCCGCGACATCAATGCGCGCGGCATCACCTTCCTGCTGATCGAGCACAATATCGACATGGTGACGCGGCTTTGCCACCGCGTGCTGGTCATGGCGAGCGGCCAGCTTCTGTGCGAAGGCACCCCGGAGGAGGTGGCGCGCGACCCGCGCGTCATCGAGGCCTACCTCGGAGGCACGGCATGAGCCAAAAGGTACTCGATGTCCGCGATCTCGAAGCCGGCTACGAGCCCGGCGTGCCGATCGTGCGCGGCGCTTCGATCACCGTCGACCAGGGCGAGATCGTCGTCGTTCTCGGCCCCAACGGCGCCGGCAAGTCGAGCCTTATCAAGGCCATCGCCGGCCTTGTCCCGATCACCGGCGGCACGGTGCTGCTGGACGGCAAGGATATCACGGCGTCGCCCGCTCACATCATGGTCCGCCTTGGCCTTGCCTTCGTGCCACAGACAGAGAACATCTTCCCGCTGATGTCGGTCGAGGACAATCTCAGGGTCGCCTGCGGCATCCTGAGGCCGCGCGAGGTCCCAGCCCGCATCGAGGAAATGTATGCGGCCTTTCCCGATCTCGCCCGTCAGCGCAGAACGGCCGCGGGCAATCTGTCGGGTGGACAGCGGCAGATGCTGGCCGTCGCCCGGGCATTGATCGTCCATCCCAAGGTGCTGGTGCTCGACGAGCCGTCGGCCGGCCTGTCGCCGAAATTCGTGGCGATGGTGTTCGAGATGCTGGCCGGCATCCGAAAGTCCGGCGTCACCATTCTGCTGGTCGAACAGAACGCCAAGGCAGCGCTTGCCATTGGAGACCGCGCCTATGTGCTGGTCGAGGGCAAGGAGCGGCACCAGGGCGTCGCCTCCGAGCTCTGGAACGACCCGGTCGTCGCTGAACTCTATCTTGGCCAGCGCCGCCTCGACCTTGGACGAGGAAGCGCGGCATGAACCTGCAATTCGTCGTCGACGGACTGCTGGCAGGGTCGATGATCGGCCTCGGCGCCATCGGCGTGACACTCACCTATTCGATCCTGCGCTTCTCGAACTTCGCCCATGGCGACTTCATGGCCTGGGGCGCCTATGCGACGCTCGCCGTGGTTGGCGCCATTGGCGCGATTTTTGGCAAGATCGCGCCGATCGCGCCCCTCTCCTTCGGCTGGCCGCTGATCGTCGCGCTCATCATCAGCATGGCGGCCACCGGCCTGCTGGCGCTGGCGCTCGACATGGTGCTGTTCGCGCGGCTGCGGGCCAAGGGCCAGGCGATCATCGTGGTGATGGCGAGCTTCGGTGCCTCGATGGCGCTGAGAAGCCTGCTCGAATTCATCTTCACCTCGCGTCCGACCTATTTCAGCCGGGCGATCCAGATCGCCATGCCGATAGGTTTCGGCATCCGCATCACCCCGGACCAGATCGCGCTGCTGCTGCTGACCGCCGTGCTGGTGCTCGGCGTGCATCTCCTGATGACGCGGACCCAGACCGGCCGCTCGATGCAGGCATTGAGCCAGAACGCGGCACTTGCCCGCATCGTCGGCATCGACGTCGCCAGGGTGGTGCGCGTCACCTGGATCATCGGCGGCGCGCTGGCCTGCGTCGCCGGCGTGATGATCGGCATTCTCATCCAGATCCGCCCGTTCATGGGTTTCGAGATGCTGCTGCCGATGTTCGCGGCCGCCATCCTCGGCGGGATCGGCAGCGTGCCCGGCGCTGTTCTCGGCGGCTTGATCATCGGCATGGCCGAAGCCGGCGCGGTGCAGTTGATCGGCGCCGAATGGCGGGCAGCCGTCTCCTTCATCATCCTGATGGCGGTGCTGTTCGTGCGGCCCATCGGCCTTTTCGGAGTGAGGGAACGCTGATGGATCTGCTCGGCTACGGCGCCTTCTTCCTGACCACCGCGCTGATCTTTTCGCTCATCACGCTCGGGCTCAATCTGCAATGGGGGCTGACCGGGCTTTTCAATGTCGGGGTCGCCGGCTTCGTTGCCATCGGCGCCTACACTTCGGCGTTGCTGACCACGCCCGACGATGCCGCTCGCCTGGGCGGCTTCGGTCTGCCTATCCTTGTCGGCTGGCTCGGCGCCATGCTGTTGGGCGGCGTCGCCGCCGCCATTACCGGGATTGCCACGCTGCGCCTGAGATCGGACTATCTGGCGATCACTACTTTCGGCGTCGCCGTCGTCGTGCAACTGATAGCGCTCAATGCTCAGAAGCTGACCGGCGGGCCGTTCGGCATCGGCTTTATTCCGCGTCCGTTCGGCGGTCTTGCCGAAACGCCGTTGCTGTTCAACCTTTCGAACCTTGCGATCGTCTCGGTAGTGACGCTGATCGTCTATCTCGCGCTGGAGCATCTGTCGCGCAGCCCGTGGGGGCGCGTGTTGAAGGCGCTTCGCGAGGATGAGCGGGCCGCGATATCCCTAGGCAAAAGCGCACGGTTCTACCGCGTCCAGGCCTTTGCCGTCGGTGGCGCCATCATGGCGCTTGCCGGTGCGCTGCAGGCGCATTTCACCGGCTTCATCGCCCCGGACAATTATTTGCCGGCGCTGACTTTCCAGGTCTGGGTGATGCTGATCGTCGGTGGCTCGGGCAGCAACATCGGCGCCGTCATCGGCAGCATCCTGGTCTGGGCGATATGGGCCGGATCGGGAGCCTTGACCAGTATGTTGTTCTCGCCCGAACAGCAGGCCCGCGCCGCTTCGCTGCAGATCGTCGCCATCGGCGTGATGCTGTGCGTCATCCTTCTGGTCAGGCCGAACGGCCTGTTTGGCGACAGGCCGCGGCGTCCAAGGTTCGGCAAGCGTGCACGCGTGGCCCCGAGCGAGAGCGGCTCATGAACGCTGTGACCCGGCCGCACGGCGTTTCCCTTTGGCATGCCGTCAGCCGCGGTCGCCGCGACCGGCCCACCCTCGAAGGCGCACTCGATGTCGATCTGGCAATTGTCGGCGGCGGGTTTTCAGGCCTTTCCACCGCGCTGCACAGTGCCGAGAAAGGCATCTCGGTTGCCGTCCTCGAGGCGGAAATCATCGCCTGGGGGGCAACCGGCAGGAATGCCGGCTTCGTCGTGCCAAATTTCGCGAAAAGAGACCCCGACGATATCATTGCCCAGCTCGGGCCCGAACGCGGCGAACGCCTTGTCGATTTCGCCGCCGGCAGCGCCGACCTCGTCTTCGACCTGATCAGGCGGCATGCCATCGAATGCGATGCCGTCCAGAGCGGCTGGATACAACCAGCCCATTCACCGGCCGCTTTGCAAAAGACCAGATCGCGCGCCGAACAATGGGCACCACGCGGAAGGCCGGCTGTTGCGCTGGATAGACAGGCGGTCGAAGAGCTGACCGGCGTTCGCGGTTATCTCGGCGGCTGGATCGACAGATCGGGTGGCGTCCTCAATCCGGTCGAATATGCGCGCGGATTGGCCGACGCGGCTGAAAAGGCCGGAGCGCGCATCTTCGAGAATACGCGTGTCGCGTCGATCGATCACATAGGCGATGGTTGGGCTTTGAAGACGGCTGCCGGTTCGGTACGGGCAGGAAAGGTGCTGGTCGCCACCAACGCCTATGGCGGGTCGCTGAACCGCACGCTCGAGCGAACCTACATCCCGCTGAAAATCTTCCAGATCGCGACGGCGCCGCTGCCGCGCGAAATACGCACTCGCCTGCTTCCTGGCGGGCAAGGCGTCGGCGACACAAGACGCAATCTCTTCACCTTCCGCTTCGACGGCGAAAACAGGCTGATCACCGGCGGCATGCATGTTTTTGGCCCCGGTGCCGACACGCGGGTGCCGCGGGCGATCTGGCGGCGGCTTGCCGGGCATCTCGATCTCCCGGACATCCCGCCGCTTGAATACAGCTGGTCGGGGATGGCTGCCGTCGAGCCCGACTTCCTGCCGCACCTCGTCGATCTCGGCCTCGGGCTGATCGCGGGCTTTGCCTGCAACGGGCGCGGCATCGCCATGACCACGAGCATGGGCAAGGTGCTTGCGGATTGGGCTGATGGAACAAAGCCTCAGGATTTGCCGCTGCCGTTTGCGCCGCCGTCGCCGATCCCGTTCCATAGCCTGATGCGGCATGCACCAAACATGGTGCTCCCCTGGAGCATGCTGCGCGACCGGCTGGATGGCTGATCGACGTGCGTCTCCGGCCGCCGTCCTGATACCCGAACTGCTAGACTCGCCCACATCATGTTGTTAACGACAGCGGATGAAGCAGAACTATCTTTATCTCATCATCGGCGCTTTGGCCGTCGCCGTTATTGCGTTGGGGATTTACGTTTATCGCGAGGAGACTAGGCCGAAAGGCGTGGAACTTCGCATCGACGATTCCGGCATTTCAGTTCAGGAAAAATAGACCGCGTAGTCCTGTTGCCCGATTTTGCACTGGAAGTCGGCTTATACCGCCTCACCCCAACTCCAACGTCGTTATCGCAAAAATTCCGGACTGCATGAGCTGCGGCGCCTTTCCCTTGTACATCCGAGTCGTCTCGAAGCCCGGTTGAAGGCCTGCGGACGACAGCAAGTCTGCAAATTGCCGGCTGGTTTCGGGAACGTCGAGATGGACGTTTCCGGGACCGGACATGTGCGCGAGCGCGGCGAAGAGATGGCTTGCCGCGTCCAGGCTGTCGGCAAAGAGCGGGCCGATCTTGCAGCCGTCCCGGCATTGGCGCGCGACGCCGTATCCCGCAATAACGCCGTGCTTGAGGATCGCAAGCGCCATATGCGGCGGGCGCAGCCAGTGTTCCAGGAAGGATCGCCTCGGACCGGGAAAGAAGCGGCGGTCATAGTCCAGTATGTCCGGCACGAGTTCCGGCCCTATGGCGCGAATGTCGTTGCCGACGGCTGCCGGGACATTCGGCGACCCCATGAACCGGATCGTCCGGTAGGCCGGTGCAAAACCCATGCTGCGGTAGTTGGCCTGCTGTTCGACGACACCGTCGAGGCCGATCGTGCGCTTGCCGAGCCGCGCCGTGCCGGCATCCCAAACTGCCTTGCCATGGCCTCGGCCACGCTTGTCCGGCCGGCAGATGTAGAGGCCGATGAAGCCGAAACCGTCGCCATAGGCAACGGCCGAAATGCCGGCCGCCATCTCGCCATCGATAAAGGCGCCGATGAAGCCCTGCGGGTCGGCTGCCTGAAACAGCGCGGCATCGTTAAGGCCGGGATTCCAGCCTTCCGCCGCCGCCCAATCGACAAGGGTTTGCACGTCTTCACGTGCGAGCGTTCGGATCGTTCGGGGCATTGCGATCACTCGGCGGCGCCAGGCGCGAAGGATTTCAACGCGCCATGATAAGACTTTGCCAACGGGCTTGCATAGGCGCCGCGCTTGGATGTCGTCAGGCCAAGGGCGATCAATGCCTCGGCCTGTTTCACGGCAGCGCCCACGCCGTCGATGACCGGAAGCCCGAATTCCCGCTGCAGCGCCGCCGCCAGATCGGCCATGCCGGCACAGCCGAGCACGATCGCCTCGGCGCGATCCTCGTCGATGGCGCGCGCAATCTCGTTGCGCAGCCTGAGCAGTGCGTCGGACGCCGGATCTTCGAGGGCAAGAACCGGGATGTCGGCGGCGCGCACACGCGCGCGCCCTGCCATGCCATAGCGCTGCACCAGGCCTTCGACCGGCACGCGCGAACGTCCGGTGGTGGTGACGACGGTGAAGCGCTGGGCGATGAACGAGGCCGTGCTGAGCGATGCCTCGCAAATGCCGATGACCGGAATGTTGGCCATGGCGCGCGCGGCATCGAGGCCGGTGTCGTCGAAACAGGCAATGATCGCGGCTTGCGCGCCCGAGCGTTCGCCGGCGGCGATCTCGACCAGCAGGCCGGGCACGGCAAGTGCTTCATCGTAATAGCCTTCGATCGATACAGGTCCCATCGACGAGGTCACGGCAACGATCTTCGTCGATTGAGCAGCGACCGATCGGGCCGCCGCCGCGATAGTGTCGGTCATGCTGGCGGTGGTGTTTGGATTGACGACGAGGATCTGCACTGTCAGGCACGCTCGCGGCGGCGGCCGACATAGACGATTGCGCCGAGCGTCAGCAGGATCACCAGGAAGGAAAACACGGTCGTCACGGTGCCCAGCGCATAGAGCACCGGCGTCGTGACATTCGTCGTCATGCCGTAGATTTCGAGCGGCAACGTGTTGAACGTGCCCGAGGTCATTAGCGTGCGGGCGAACTCGTCATATGACAGAGTGAAGCCGAACAGGCCGACGCCGATCAGGCTGGGCGCGATCATCGGCAGCACGACATGGGCAAAGGTCTGCCACGACGATGCTCCGAGATCGCGCGCGGCTTCCTCATAGGCTGGCGAGAACCGGTTGAAGACAGCAAACATGATCAGCACGCCGAAAGGCAAGGTCCAGGTCAGATGGGCGCCGAAAGCGGAGGTGTACCAGGCGGGGCGGAAGCCGATCTGCTGGAAGACGACGCCGATGCCGAGACTGATGATGATCGACGGCACGACCAGGCTGGCGACGGCCAGATAGAACAGTGCGGTTGCGCCGCGAAATTTCTGCCGGAAGGCCAGGCCGGCGAGCAGCGACACGGCGACAGTGACGACCATCACCATCAGGCCAAGGACGAGCGAGCGTTTGAAGCTGCCGCCGAAGTCGCCGACCGCCTGGCGCTCGAACAAATTGGCGAACCAGTGCAGCGACACGCCGTTCAGCGGAAATGTCAGACCGCCGTTCTCGCCCTGGAAAGAGAGGATCAGGATCGCCGAAAGCGGGCCGTAGAGGAACAACACGAAAAGACCGAAGAACGCCGCCAACACATAGAATTCGAGGGTGCGCTTGTCCTGGCTCATCGCCTCACAGCTCCTTGCGGATGTCGACGATGCGCAGGATGCCCGCGACCATCAGCAGCACCAGCACCAAGAGCACGACGGCGTTGGCGGCGGCTGCCGGATATTGCAGCAGCGACATCTGGTTCTTCATCATCAGCGCGACGGAGGCGCTCTGCCCGCCGGACATCACCTGCACCGTCGAGAAGTCGGCCATCACCAGGGTGACGACGAAAATGGTGCCGATCGCCATGCCGGGCTTGGCGAGCGGAATGACGACGTTCCACAGAACCTGCCAGCCGGAAGCGCCGGCGTCGCGCGCGGCTTCTATCAACGACTTGTCGATGCGCATCAGCGTGTTGAAGATCGGCGTCACCATGAACAGCGTATAGAGATGCACCATGGCCAGCACCACGGCGAATTCGGAATAGAGCAGCCATTCGATCGGCTTCGGGATCAGCCCCATTTGCACCAGCGTCGAGTTGACCAGGCCATTGCGGCCAAGCACCGGAATCCACGAGATCATGCGGATGATGTTGGAGGTCAGGAACGGCACCGTGCAGACAAGGAACAGCACCATCTGCATGGCCGTGGTCCTGATATGGAAGGCAAGGAAATAGGCGACCCAGAAACCGATGAACAGCGTCAGCGCCCAGACGATGGCGGCGTATTTCAGCGTATTCAGGTAGGTTTTCCAGGTGACCCAGGAGCCGAGCGTGTCGGAATAATTGGTGGTCAGGAAATCCGGATACATCGCGGCGAAATCGTAATCCCAGAATGAGACCACGGCGATCATCAGGATCGGCAGCAGGAGGAACGCGCCGAGGATCAGCGCCAGCGGTGCAGCCTGGAGATAGGGTGCGACTCCGGCAAAGGAGCGCCTACGTCTGGCAGGCTTTGCAGACGTAACGTGCGTGGATTGTTCGAGCGCTACTGCCATCTATATCTCGGTCGAAGTCGGCGATGCGACTGAGGGGTGTTCCCTTCTCCCCCTGTGGGAGAAGGTGGCCGAGCGAAGCTCGGTCGGATGAGGGGTGTTCCAGCTTGGCACCAACAGTGCTCCGTCCAGCACCCCTCAACCGTCTTGGCGCTGCGCGCCAATCCACCTTCTGCCACAAGGGGAGAAGGCAGAGGGCATCAAGCAGCGATGAACTCGTTCCAGCGCTTCACCATGTAGCGGTCCTCGTCCATGACCGAGTTCCAGCAGGCGACCTTGCCCATGCGCTCTTCGAACGAGCCGCCGTCACGCACGGCGCCAGCCTTTTCCATGACCTTGCCGTCCGGCGACAGGATATCGCCCTTTGCCGGCTTGCCTTCGATCCAGTAGCCCCACTCGTCCTCGGACATGAACTTCTTGGCCGACACCATGTTGGCCGAGTAATAGCCCTGGCGGTTGAGATAGCCGCCAACCCAGCCGGACGTGTACCAGTTGATGTATTCATAGGCGGCATCGAGTTCGGCGCCGGAGAGATGGGCTGCCAGGCCAAGCCCGCCACCCCAGGACCGGTAGCCTTCCTTGAGCGGCTGGAACCGGCACGCGATGCCCTTGGAGCGGACCGCGGCCACGGCCGGCGACCACATTGACTGGATCACCACTTCGCCTGAAGCCATCAGGTTGACGCTCTCGTCGAAGGATTTCCAGAAGGCGCGGAACTGGCCGGCTTGCTTGGCCTTGATCAGGAAGTCGATCGTCTTGTCGATCTCCTCCTTGGTCATGTTGCCCTTGTCGGCGTATTTGATGTTGCCGGTCGCTTCCATGATCATCGCCGCATCCATGATGCCGATCGACGGGATGTTGAGGATGGCGGTCTTGCCCTTGAAGGCCGGATCCATGATGTCGGCCCAGGTGGTGATGTCACGACCGACGAGGTCGGGGCGGATGCCGAGCGTATCGGCATTGTAGATCGTCGGCACCATGGTGAACCAATTGGTCGGCGCCTTGGCGAAAACCTTGCTGTCCTGCGCCTCGACGTAACCGACGGTATGCGGTGCGGTGCCCTGGGCAATAACGCTGTCCGGCGTCAGCTTGCCGGTTTTGAACAGCGGCACCAGCTCGTCGTAATATTTCAGCTTGGTGACATCCATCGGCTGCAGGACGCCTGTCGGGAACACCTTCTTGCAGATCCAGTATTCGATGTCGGCGATGTCGTAGCTGTCGGGCTGCGTCACGGCGCGCTGCGCGGCGGCGTCGGAATCGGTTGCTGTCATCTCCAGCGTGATGCCGAGGTCGGCCTTGCACTTGTCGGCGATGGCATTGAGGTTGGATACGCCGGTGCCGAACTGGCGCAGCGTGATGTTCGATTGCGCCCAGATGGTCGGAAAGCCTGATATGGCGCCGGAACCGGCGGCGAAACCGACGGCGGCGGCACCTGTCTTGAGCAGCGAACGTCGCGATATTCCAGTCTTCTTGTCGGTGGTGTTGGTCATGTTCAGTTCCCCTGTTGTGGTTGGTTATGCTGGATTTCAGGAATCGAGACGGCCAAGGACGATCGCGTCCTCGGCGTCCCAGGCGATCGGCACTGCGTCGCCGACGGCAACCGGCCTGGCGAAGAAGCTGGTGTCGTCGACGATTACGGTGAAATCCTCGACGCCGGCGCCATTGACCGAGAGCTTCACGGTCGAACCGCGGTACTCGACGTTTGAAACGATGCCGGTGAAGCCGAGCCCGGCTGCCGGCGGCTCGCCGATGCGCACGTGGTCGGTGCGAATGGCGATGTCGATGGGTTCCCCGGTCTCCCTGCCCTGCCCGCTGGCGGCGAGCGTGACGCCGCCGGGCACATCGAAAACGACCATGCCGTCGCGACTGCCGGCGACGCGCCCGGAGATGACATTGTGGTCGCCCATGAAACGAGCGACGAAGGCCGTGGCCGGCCGCTCGAACACCGTGCGAGGGTGCGCCGCCTGCTCGATACGGCCGTCGTTCATCACCACGATCAGGTCGGCCAGCGCCATCGCCTCTTCCTGGCTGTGGGTGACGTGGACGAAAGTGATGCCGAGCGACGTCTGCAGCTTCTTCAGTTCGGCTCGCATGCGGATCTTCAGGAAAGGATCGAGCGCCGAAAGCGGTTCGTCGAGCAACAGCGCCTCGGGATCAGTGATCAATGCGCGCGCAAGAGCAACGCGCTGCTGCTGCCCGCCGGAAAGCTGCGCCGGGCGGCGGCTGGCATAGGCCTCCATCTGCATCAGCTTCAGCATGTCGAGTGCCTTGGCGCGGCGCTCCTCCTTGCCGACGCCTTTCATCTTCAGGCTGAAGGCGACATTGTCGATCAGGTCGAGATGCGGAAACAGTGCGTAGGACTGGAACATCATGGCAGTGCCGCGCCTGGCCGGCGGCAGGTCGGTGACCACTGTGTTGCCGAGACGCACGTCGCCACTCGATATGCTCTCGTGCCCGGCGATCATGCGCAGCGTCGAGGTCTTGCCACAGCCGGACGGACCGAGCAGGCAGCAATAGGTTCCCGCAGGGATTTTCAGGCTGATGCCTTCGACGGCAGTCGTCGCGCCATAGACTTTCGAAACGGACACAATGTCGATTTCGGCGGCTTTGGACATCCAGCTTCCCCTTTGGTCGGATTAGCCAAAGCATCATGCGTGCCAGTTGCGCGCCGCCGCTCCAACCGACTGAATCCTCGAAGAAATCAGGGCCGCCTCTATATAGCTGCCGATACGTCGCCCTTGTGCAATGCACAAATTATAGGCGATTGCCGCCGATCTTCGCAAAGATCGTATGCAATCTTTTTCATCTCTGTATTCACTTTGTCTCTCGTCCAAGCGATGCGATTCAGGGTAGAAGAACACAGGACCGCTGCCATGAACATTGCCGACCAGACCTTCCCTGCTATCGAGGCCGCCAACGAGGATCGCGCGCAGGCGATCCGCGACCAGTTGCGCGACGCGATCGTCGATCGCCGGCTGGCGCCGGGAACAAAGCTTTCCGAAGGCGAAGTCGGCACGCTGTTCGATGTCAGCCGCACCGTGGCGCGTGCGGCACTGCAGATGCTTTCCTTCGAGGGATTGGTGCGCACCGAGCGCAATCGCGGCGCCTTCGTCGCCAATCCGTCGCCGGAGGAAGCGCGGCAGGTTTTTGCTTCGCGCCGGCTCATCGAACCAGGCATCGCGATTGCCGCCGCCGGACGGATGACGCCGGCGCATGTCGCCGCGTTCAAGGCCCAGCTCGACGAAGAAGGCCGTTTCATCGCCGAACGCGGACCGAACGCAAGGCGATCGGAGATCAAGGCGTCGGGGGATTTTCACCTGCTTCTGGCGTCGGTCGCGGGAAACGTCATCCTGCAGCGCTTCATGGAGGAATTGGTCGCTCGTTCATCGCTGGTGATCGCACTCTATGGCCGCTCGGGCATCTCGAGCTGCGGCCACAACGAACACACGCAGATCCTCGAGGCGCTGGAAAATGGCAATGCCGAACGCGCCAGCGCGCTGATGCTGCACCACATCGACCATATCGAGGCCGACCTCGATCTGCGCGTCAGGAGCGGCCCGGCACTCAGGCAGGCGCTCGAGTTCTGAGATCGCGTCAACGCACGATCCTCACGCACATCGGCGTGCCAATTTCGATGGATCGGCCGGTGTCGGTCAGCCGGCCGGTTGCGGCATCACGGGCGAAAATAGAGATGCGGTCGGCATTCTGGTTGGCCGAGAACAGATGGCCGCCCGAGGGCGTCAGTGCCAGATTGCGCGGCGTGGCACCGCCGCAAGGCGTATAGTCGACAAGGGCAATCCTGCCGGTTTGCTGGTCGACCGAAAACACGGCGATGCTGTCATGACCGCGGTTGGAGCCGTAGAGAAAGCGGCCGTCAGGCGAGATCTGGATGTCGGCGCAGTGATTGCCGTCGCGCGCCTCGGGCGGCACGGCCGGCTTGCTGTCGATCACCGTAAGCTTGCCTGATGCTTCGTCCAGCGCCAGCGAGACAACCGTCGAATCCAGCTCGTTCATGACGAACACGAAGCGACCGCCCGGATGCAGTGCGAGATGGCGCGGACCCGCGCCTGGCGCAAGCGCCGACTCGGCGAGCTTCGTCAGGCTGCCGTCTGAGCCGATGCGATAGGACACCAGCCGGTCGATGCCGAGGTCAGCGACGATCGCCATGCCGCCGGCAACCGTCTCGGTTACGCTATGGGCATGCGGCCGCTCCTGGCGGGCAGGATCTGGTCCGGTCCCGCTATGGGCAACGCTCGACAACGGCGCTGTCAGGCCGCCATTCTCACCCAACCCATAGACCACGACCGAGCGATCGGGGCCGCCCTCGCCCATGCGGTAATTGGCGACCAGCAGCTTCGTCCGGTCGCGCGTGATGGTGTTGTGCGCCGTGATGCTGCCCAGCGTCGGCTGCTTGTTGATGTAGGACAACGTGGCGGTCTGTCTGTCGAAACGGTAGGCCGAGACCACCCCTTCGCGCCAGGTGAACACTTCTGAGTTGGCATAGATGTGGGAGCCGTCCGGCGTCACCGACAGGAAGGTGGGATTGTCGATGTCTCCCGTCTCGGCCAGTTTCTTCGTCTGCAGCCTCCCTTCGTCGAAACTGTAGACACCCAGCCCGATGCCGCGCGCGCCCTGAAAATACGGGGCGTCGCGATTGAGGCTGCCGACGAAAACCAGACAGGCATTCTGCATCACTTCCTCCCTTGTTCCGCCGGCATTGGCCCCGACGGAGCAGGCAAAATTTCGCCTGTTCACGCTTGCAACACAACCCCATATGTGAAAATACTATTCACAAAAGAAGATTGACGGGAGGATCGATCATGCATTTCGCTGGTCTGCGGCGCGCCCTGATGGACGATTCCCGCTCCCAGAGGAAGTCGTCATGAGCGGTTTCGCGCCAACCGTGGGCGTGGCATCGACACACCCCGCCAACATGCCTAGGGATCACGCCGACCTTCCCGTCTGGAACGCCGAGAACTGGTTCTACGAAGACTGGCCGGTCGGCCAGAAGATCCGCTCCCTGCGCCGGACCATTGCCGAGGGCGACAGCCATCTCTTCAACACGCTGGTGCTCGACATCCATCCATACGTGCAGGACCAGATGTTCGCCGAAACGCAAGGCATTTTCGGCAAGCGGCTGGTCGCCGGCGCTTTCGTGTTCTCGGCCGGGCTCGGGCTGGTCGCCACCAACTGCATCAACGCCTTTTCGTATGGCTACGACAAATTGCGCTTTATCAAGCCGGTGTTCATAGGCGACACGATCTATTCGATCCGCTCCAACCTCGACAAGAAGCCAAAATACAAGGAAATGGGGCTGATCCGCGCCAGCTATGAAGTCTTCAAGGGTGAAGGCGAGCTCGTGCTTTATTGCGAGCACCTGCAGACGGTGAAGTACCGCAATCCGGCCGATTTCGCCGGCAAGACGGAGAAATAGGCAATGGCTGCCATTGCCGAACTGCCGCTGACCGGGCTCATCGTTGTCGATATGAGCCAGTTCTTGTCCGGGCCTTATTGCTCGCTCAGACTGCTCGACCTCGGCGCTCGCGTCATCAAGATCGAACGGCCGGATGGCGGCGACCTGTCGCGCCGGCTTTATCTCAGCGACACCGAGATCGGCGGCGATTCCACCATTTTCCATGCGATCAACCGCGCCAAGGAAAGCCTTGCCATCGACTTGAAGGACGAGGCCGACCTTGCGGCGCTGCGCGGCCTGCTGGCCAAGGCCGACGTGCTGATCCAGAATTTCAGGCCCGGCGTCATCGAACGCCTGGGCTTCGATTACGAGGCGGTGCGCAAGATCAATCCGCGCCTGGTCTATGCCTCGATCAGCGGCTATGGCGAGGAAGGCCCGTGGGTCAAGCGGCCCGGGCAGGATCTGCTGGCGCAGGCCCGCTCCGGCGTGATGTGGCTGAACGGCGACGAGGACCAAGGGCCGGTGCCCTTCGGCCTGGCGATCGCCGACATGCTGGCGGGCTCCGCCGCCGCGCAAGGCATCCTCGCCGCACTGGTGCGGCGCGGCGTGACCGGCAAGGGCAGCCATGTCGAGACCAGCCTGCTCGAAGCGCTGGTCGACTTCCAGTTCGAGGTGCTGACCACGCATCTCAATGACGGGCGCCGGCTGCCGCGGCGGTCGAGCTTCCGCAGCGCGCACGCCTATCTCTCGGCGCCCTACGGCGTCTATCCGGCCAAGGGCGGCTATCTGGCGATCGCCATGACGCCGATCTCGAAACTCGCCGATCTCCTCGGGCTCGAGGAGCTTGCGCCCTATCGCGACCAGCCGTCGACCTGGTTCACCGCCCGCGACGAGATCAAGGCGATCATCGCGCAAAAGATCGCAACGAAGACGGTCGACGAATGGCTTGCCATTCTCGAGCCTGCCGACATCTGGTGCGCCAAGGTTTTGAGCTGGCCGGAAATGATGGCCAGCGAAGGCTTCCAGGTCCTCGACATGCTGCAGACGGTGACGCGCGAGGATGACGTTTCGATCCTCACCACGCGCTCGCCGCTCAGGATCGACGGCATCCGCGCGAAGGTCGAGCGGGCCGCGCCACGCATCGGCGAGCACAGCGCAAAAATCCGCGCGGAGTTCGGGCTGTGAGCGACGTCACGCTCAAAGGCATGACCTGGAGCCATCCGCGCGGCTATGACCCGATGGTCGCCTGTTCGAGACTGTGGAAGCAACAAACTGGCATCGCCGTTGAATGGGACAAGCGCTCGCTGCAGGATTTCGAATCCTTCCCGGTCGAGGAACTGGCCCGTGCCTACGACCTGATCGTCGTCGACCATCCGCATGTCGGCCAGATCACCGCCGAGAATTGCCTGGCGCCGCTCGATGTCACCGGCCGGGAAGCCGAACGTGCGGCACTTGCGGCGGGCAGTGTCGGCCGGTCCTATCCGAGCTACAACTGGCAAGGCCGGCAGTGGGCGTTTCCGATCGACGCGGCCAGCCAAGTGCAGGCATGGCGGCCCGACATGCTTTCGGCTGCGCCGGCGAACTGGGCCGATGCCCTCGATCTGGCGCGGCAAGGCCACGTGCTGTTGCCGCTCAGGCCGCCGCATTCGCTGATGGTGTTCTACTCGCTTGCCGGCAATCTCGGCCGGCCCGCCGGTGAAGGCCCTGGCGACCATGTGGACCCGGCAGCGGGCAAGCAGGTCTTCGAGATGATGTGCGAGATCGCAGCCCTCGTCGACCCGGCCTGTCTTGGCATGGATCCGATCGCGGTTCTGGAGCAAATGGCCGGATCCGGCTCGCGGATCGCCTGCGCGCCGCTGATCTATGGCTATGTCTCCTATGCCATCGCCGGGTTTCGACCCAACCGCCTGGCTTTCGCGGATATCCCGGCCGCTGGCAATGCCGGCCCCAAAGGCTCGGCGCTCGGCGGGACCGGCATCGCCGTGTCGGCCTTCTCGAAGGCCGGACAGGAAGCAATCGACTTCGCCTACTGGATCGCCAGCGGCGACGTGCAGCGTGGCCCCTACGCCTCGGCCGGCGGCCAGCCCGGCCACGCCGCGGCCTGGGCGGATGCCGCCGTCAATGCCGCCGCCGGCAATTTCTACAAGGACACCCGGGCCACGCTCGAAGGTGCCTGGGTGAGGCCGCGGCATGATGGCTACATGGCCTTCCAGCAGGCGGCGTCCGATCGCATCAATCTCGGCCTGAGCGAAAGGCACAATGCCGCTCGCGTCGTTGCCGGTCTCAATCGCCTGTTTCGGGAGAGCCTTTCGACGCAGGTGTCCGGCGTTGCCGGCGGAGGAGCCTGAAACAACCGAACGGAGGAGAACATGAACAGCCTGATCCGCGGCCTTATGGCCGCAACCGCACTTGCATCGGTCACGACCATAGCCTGCGCTCAAGACGTTTCGGGCGTGATTGCTGGATTGCAGACCGAACTGAAGGCACAATATGACGGTGCGCCGCAAAAGGTGCTGCCGTCGGCCTGGGATAATTTCACGCCGCCGTCAAAGCCGTGGAAATGGTGCCACTCAGAGTCCTACCAGGGCAATCCGTGGCGCGTCACCGTCACCAAGGAGTTGAAGCGGCTGGTCGACGGCCTGATCGCCGACGGCACCGTGGCGAGCTTCGAGGTGTCGGATTCCAACAATGATGCCAGTCAGCAGATCAACCAGATCCGCGCCTTCATCGACAAAAAATGCTCGATCATCACCTCGATCCCCGGCTCGGCGACGGCGCTGGACGATGCCATCGATGCCGCAGCCAAAGCCGGCATCCCCTTCATCACGGCAGCTGGGTCGGTGACCAGCGCGAATGCGATCAATGTCGATTCCAACTATGCCCGCTGGGGCTACGACATGATGACCGCAATCGGCAAAGCAATGCCGGACGGCGGCAGCGTGCTTCTGGTCGAAGGCATTGCCGGTCACCCGATCGTCGTGCAGGAGCGCCAGGGTGCCGACAAGGCGCTGGCCGAAAATTCAAAGCTCAAGGTCTCGCGCAGCGTCAACGGCAATTGGACGGCGAACGTTACCAAGACGGCGGTGCTGCAGGCAATCGCCACCAATCCGGCGCCGATCGATGCGGTGTGGACGACGGGCAGCGAAAGCCGCGTCGTTGCCGAGGCCTTTGCCGAGGCCGGCCGCCCTGCCCCGCTGATCACCGGCTCGATCACCGGCGATGCGCTCGGCTACTGGAAGGCCAATCCCGACAAATACCGCTTCGAAGGCCATGCGGTTCTGCCGCACTGGACGGCCGAGACGCTGTTTCGTGTCGGCGTGCGCATGCTCGACGGACAGAAGCCGAAGCTCAATACGCTGCTGATCCCGATTCCGCCGGTCCACAATGCCGACCTCGGCGCCTGGTACAAGGACTGCATGACGCCGGACGCCGTCTCGATCTTCCCGGTCCCGCCGAAGGATCCGATGCCGGAGGAATGGCTCGATGCCTATTTCACCAATCCGGCACCGACCAAGGGCTGGGATTATTCGAAGGTGCCGGACGCCTGCGCCAAGTAGCATTTACGAGGGCCGGCTCCGCACCAGCGGTGCCGGCTTTCTCCATCAGGATTGCTCATGCTGGAAGTCCAGGCCATCTCGAAACGCTACGGCGAAACGATTGCGCTGGCCAATGCCTCCATCGCATTCCGCGCCGGCACGATCCACACCATCCTGGGCGAGAACGGTTCGGGCAAGAGCACCCTGGTCAAGCTGCTGTCGGGGATCGTGCAGCAGGACAGCGGCGCGATCCTGCTCGACGGAGCGCCCTTTACCGGCCTCTCGCCGGCGGCGTTCCAGACCGCCGGGTTGGCCACCGTGTTCCAGGAAGTGCTGATCGCGCCTGACCGTTCGGTGACCGACAACATCCTGCTCGGCCTCGACGGCTTGCTGACGCGCACCGTGCCGCGCGCCGAGCGGCGGCAGCGCGCGCAAGCGGTGCTGAAGCGCTTCGCGGTGACCGAGATCCCGCTCGACCAGTTGGCCGGGCAATTGCCGCTGGCGGTTCAGCAATTGGTAGTGCTTGCCCGCGCCGTGGTGCGCAGCCCGCGCATTCTCATCCTTGATGAGGTTACGGCGGCGCTCGACTTTGCCGATCGCGAGGCGGTCTTTGCCATGATGCGCAAGCTTGCCTCCGAAGGCTGCCTGATCCTGTTCATCACCCATCGCATGGACGAAGTGATGTCGCTTTCCGACCGGATTTCCGTGCTGCGCGGCGGCAGCGTGGTGACGACTGAGGAACGCGGCACGTCCACCGCATCCGAACTTCTCAGAGCGATGGCGCCACGCACGGCGGCGGAGCTGGCGCATGGCTGATCGCGCCAGCCTTTCGGTGCGTGGCCTGGTGATCGCGCCGGGCGCAAGCCCCGTGACGCAAACCATTGCGCCGGGCGAGATCGTCGGCCTTGCCGGCCTCGACGGCCACGGACAGGAGCGGTTCCTGAAAGTGCTGGCCGGCCTGGAACGCCCGGCCGGCGGCGAGGTGACCGTCGAGGCGCCAACCGGAGCGCGCGCGATCACCAATTTCCGCAAGGCGGTCGCCGGCGGCATCGCCTATTTGCCGCGCGACCGGCGCACCACCGGCATTTTTCCGACCCAATCGGTGCTCGACAATTTTGCCGTCTCGACGCTGTCGCGCGATATGCGTTTCGGCCTGCTCAGCTTGGCCGCGCGGCGGCAGCGCTATGAACGCTATCGGGACAGACTGTCGATCATCGCGCCACGGCCGGACGCCCCGATCACCACGCTTTCCGGCGGCAACCAGCAGAAGGTGCTGCTGGCCCGTGCACTGGCACTGGAGCCGGCGATCCTGCTCCTCAATGATCCGACGCGCGGTGTCGACGTGGCGACGCGACATGTCCTCTACGATGTGTTTCGTGGACTGGCGGCGGACGGCATGGCTCTCGTCATCCTGTCGAGCGAGATCGAGGAGATCCTGCTGCTTTGCCATCGCGTGCTGGTATTTCGCGAACAGCAGGTGGCGGCTGAAATCACCGGAGACGCGATGAAAAGCGATACGGTGATCGCCGCCATGTTCGGGCGCGCGGCATGAGCGGGTTGCGGGGCATGGCGGCGCGATGGCGCGGCGCTGGCTTTGCGGCAGTGCTGTTGGTCATCCTGATCGCGGTCAATCTGCTGCTCAATCCGGCGCGCTTCCATCCTGCCGCCTGGGGCGCGCTGATCGGGCTCGCCGCGCCGCTGATCGGCGCAGCGGTCGCCTCGGCTCCGGTGATCCTCGCCGGGCGCGGCGGCATCGACATTTCCGTCGGGCCATTGATGGGCTTCGTCAATGCGATGGTGATCCAGCTGCTGTTTCTCAGGCTTGGCATGTCTTCGCCGCTGGTCATCGTGCCGGCGGCGCTTCTGATCGGCGCGATCGTCGGCGCTGCCAACGGCTTCTTGGCGACCATCGTCCGCATCCAGCCGATCGTTGCGACGCTCGGCACCTATCTGATCCTCACCGGCATGACGCTGACCGTCCTGCCGGCGCCGATCGGGCCGGCGCCGGGCTGGCTGAAGGCAATGGCCGGAACCTGGTCGGCACTGCCGCTGGCGCTGATCTTCCTGTTCTGGTGGCTGGTGCGACAGACGCCTTACTACGACCAGCTGATGGCGGTGGGCAGCGACGATCGCGCCGCCTACACGGCCGGCGTTCCAGTCACCAAAGTGCGTTTCATCGCCTATGTCATGACCGGCATACTTGCCGCCTGCGCGGGCCTGATGCTGACCGCGCTGATCGGTTCGGCCGACCCCAATATCGGGCCAACCTACACGCTGATCGCGATTGCCGCGGTGGCGCTCGGCGGCGTCAGCCTTGCCGGCGGGCGCGGCGGGCTCGCCGGCGCCGCCATCGGCGCTATCGACATCTTCCTGCTGCAGAGCGTGCTGACCGCCTTCAACGTCTCCACCTATGTGCTGCAGATCGCCTATGGCGCGATCCTGGTTGTGGCCATCATCATGACGGCGCTGCAGGAACGGCTCTCGGGAGGGAAAGGCTGAGAAGCATGCGCCAGACCTGGTTCCAATCCACCAATGCCCGCGTCGCCGGTGCCTTTGCCGTCGCTGTCGCCTTGCATCTCCTTGGCACCTTGCTCATCCCGGGCTACTCCCAGCCGTTCGCCATCCGGGCGCTGCTGGTGATTGCCTCGCTGCTGGCGGTGGCATCGATCGGCCAGACGCTAGTCGTCATTCTCGGCGGTATCGATCTGTCGATCCCCTTCATCATCGGCTTTGCCAATGTCGTTGCCGCACAGCTCTACGGCGGCGGCTGGAATTTTGCTCTTGTCTGCGCAGTCGTCGTCGCGCTCGCCATACTGATCGGGGCGCTGAACGGCCTGATCTCACGTGGGCTCGATATCCACCCGCTGATCGTCACGCTCGGCACTGGCATGATCGTGCAAGGTGCCGTCCTGTTGTGGACCGGTGGCTTTCCATCCGGATCGGCGCCTGCCGCGGTTTCCGCCTTCGTTTCGATCGGCGGTTCGGTCGGACCGCTGCCGGTGCCGGGGCTGGTGCCATGCGTCGCGGTGTTGACCTTGCTGGTGGCGCTGGTGCTGGCGCGCACGCCATACGGCCGCCGTCTCTACGCCCTAGGCAGCAATCCACGTGCTGCGCCGCTGGCGCTGATCGATCCAGTCCGCATGTGGACCGTGACCTATGCCGCGAGCGCCTTCTTCGCCGCCGCAGCCGGCGTGCTGCTGCTCGGCTTCACCGGCTCTGCCTATGGCGATGTCGGCCAGCCCTATCTGTTCCAGACGATCGCGGCAGTGGTGGTCGGCGGCGCCGCCCTTGTCGGCGGCCGCGGCAGCTATTTCGGCACCATTGCCGGCGTGCTGGTGCTGACGGAAATCAACACGCTGCTGATCGGCCTGGGCTTCCGGCCCTCGACCGTGCAGGCGGCACTTGGCCTGGTCATCGTGCTCCTGGTTTCGCTCTACGGTCGCGAGCGGCACGTGTCGGCGACGATCTGAGGCCACCTATTCGTTATAGCCGCATTTGTGCGACGCCCGATTCCACTTGGCTGCAAAATGCTCTACAAACTCCACAGCCGCTTGGCGTTGCCGGACAGCAGTTGCTGCCGTTCATCGGTGCTGGTGCCGGCAAGCAGCGCATGCGTTGCCGCAATCCAGGTCGCAAGCCCACCGCCAAGCGTGCACACCGGCCAATCGCTGCCCCAGACGACGCGATCCCAGCCGAAGCATTCGATGGTGTGCTCGACATAGGAACGAAGCGTTTCGACAGTCCAGGATCCGGCATCCGCATAGGCGACCACACCGGAAATTTTGCCGACGACGTTCGGGCGCCGCGCGATCTCCGCCATGTGCTCGCGCCAGGGGTGCTCGGCACCGCCCTTGATGTCGGGCACGCCGCAATGGTCGAGCACGAACTGCACATTCGGCGCGAGATCGGCGAGTGCGATCGCCTTGGGGATCTGGTGCGGCAGAACGACGAGGTCGAAAGTCAGGCCGCTGCCGGCTAGCCGCTTGATGTTTTCGCGAAACAGCGCACCTTCCGACAGTTCATCCGGCACGACGTGGAGCACGCGGCGAAAGCCCTTGACGAAACGATCGGCGCGCTGGCGCTCGAGATAGGCGGCAAAGCCGGGCTCTTCCGGACGGCAGGAGGCAATTGCCCCCCGCAGCAAGCTGGCCTTTTCCCGCGACAGCGCTTTGACACGGCTGGTTTCAGCCTCGATGTCGGCAGGATCGACATCGACCTCCATATGCAATGCGCCCTCGATGCCGGCGCGGCGGCCCTGGACTGCATATTCGTCATAGGAGAAATCGCGGTTGAGTGCCGGCACGCCGGCCAGCCAGGGATAGCGCAGCGCGGACTGGTCGATCAGGTGCAGATGGGTGTCGAAGATCATGGTGGCGCGCTCCTCCTTGGCGACTTCGAGATCATCTCACGGAGAAATTCTTCATTCAAATAAGAATTCATCGCGATTGCTTGACGGTCGATCCCGCCAGTTGCGACAGCTTTTCGGTCGCTGCCAGCAGCAGCTCAATCGTCCTCGTAATGTCGGGCGCCTTGGGTGCGTTGACCAGGGTTATGTAGGGGATCGACAGCGCGGCGATCGCCCTGCCGTCCGAACCAAGAACCGGTGTCGACAGGTTGAAGACACCGGCGGTCTGCATCGATGCCATCATCTCGTAGCCGCGTTCCCGGATCTGGTCGAGGCGGGCGAAGAATTCCGGCGATTGCGGTGGCTTGTCGGTGCTGCGCAGATGTTCTGAGATCATCATCTGCCGCTCTTCCGGCGGGCGGAACGCCAGCAGCACATGGCCGGAGCCGGTGTCGAACAGGCTGATATGCGAGCCGACGCGGATGGAGATGCCCCAGTAATCCGGCGCCTCCTGCTGTGCGATCACCACGGCGGAGCCGCGATCGAAGACGACGAGCTGGTTTGCCTGCTGCGAGGTTTCTGCCAGCTCGCGCATCAGCGGCGTCGCATAGGAAACCAGCCGGCGCACCGGCGCGTGCAGCTGCGCCAGGCCAAACAGCTTGAGCGTCAGCGAATAACGGTCGCCATCCGGCCGCGTGACGTAGCCGCGCCGCACCAGCCGGTCCAGCATGCGGTAGAACTCGTTCGGGCTGCGGTCGAGCTTCTTGGCGATTTCCGCCTGCGTCAGGCCGCCATCGACACCGGCCAGCAGCTCGAGAATGTCGAGCCCCTTGTCCAGCGCCGGGGCTCGATAGCGGTCGTCTTCCTCGTCCTCTGCCATTCCGCTTCTCCAGTGAATTGCATTTTTCATATACGCATAACGGCATTGCTTCCGGAAGAACTTTCGGCTTGACGATCCTATAAATGTTTTGTTTGTATATGAATGACGCTGCCGATCCGCCCTCGCTATGGATCGACGCAGACTCTTGGGAGGATACCATGACGAAACTGTTTTGCGGCCTGTCGGCCGGCGTAACGCTGCTCGCACTGGGTGCGACTGCCCTTGCTGCCGACCTGCCCGGCGAATTCGACGGCGTCACCATCGACGCCAAGCTGATCGGCGGCCAGCAATATGAAGGGCTGTACGCGCGCATCGGCGAATGGGAAAAACTGACCGGCGCCAAGGTCAACGTGATCTCGAAGAAAAACCACTTCGAGCTCGATAAGGAAATCAAGTCGGACATCGCCTCCGGCAGCATCAACTGGTGCGTTGGGTCGAATCACTCGTCCTTCGCGCCGCAATATCCTGATATCTACACCGACCTCAACAAGCTGCTGCCGAAGGAGGAGATCGACGCCTTCGTGCCGTCGACGATCAAGGCCTCGACGCTCGACGGCAAGCTGGTGATGCTGCCGCGCGCGCAGTTCGACGTCTCGGCGCTCTATTACCAGAAGAGCCTCTATCAGGACGAAGCCAAGAAGGCCGCCTACAAGGCCAAGTACGGCAAGGAGCTGACACCGCCCGACACCTGGGACGAGGTCGCCCAGCAGGCGGAATTCTTCGCCAGCCCGCCCGATTTCTACGGCACCCAGTTCGCCGGCAAGGAAGAGGCGATCAACGGCCGCTTTTACGAGATGCTCATCGCCGACGGCGGCGAATACCTCGACAAGGATGGCAAGCCGGCCTTCAACTCGGAAGCCGGCGTGCACGCGCTCGACTGGTTCGTCAATCTCTACAAGGCTAAGGCGGTGCCGGCCGGCACCACCAACTATCTGTGGGACGATCTCGGCCAGGGCTTTGCCTCCGGCACCGTCGCCATCAACCTCGACTGGCCGGGCTGGGCAGGCTTCTTCAACGATCCGAAGTCGTCGAAGGTCGCCGGCAATGTCGGGGTGAAGGTGGCGCCGAAGGGATCGGCAGGCATTCGCACGGGCTGGTCGGGGCACCACGGATTTTCGGTCACCGAAAACTGCGCCAGCAAGGAAGCCGCGGCGTCGCTGGTCTGGTTCCTGACCAATGAGGACAGCCAGAAGCTCGAGGCGGCAAGCGGCCCACTGCCGACCCGCACGGCGGTGTGGGACTGGGATATCCAGCAGGCGGCCAGCGATCCTTACAAGAAGGAAGTGCTGGCGGCTTTCCAGGAAGAGGCAAAGCACGCTTTTGCCGTGCCGCAGACACCTGAATGGATCGAAATCTCCAACGCCGTCTATCCCGAATTGCAGGCCGCCATCCTTGGCGACAAGACCTCCAAGCAGGCACTGGACGACGCTGCCGCCAAGGCCATGCAAATCCTCGAGGACGCCGGCAAGCTTTGACCATTCTCCCAAGGGGGCGCCGCGCTCATCGAAGAGCGGCGCCCCCGAACTTTTTGCGAACCATGCGCAACACGCTTTGTCTTGATCCCAGCTCGCCGATGGCGGCCTTCGGTGTCCGGGCACCAACCAGAACCGGATAGCCATGAAAGGCTGGAGACCTTCGCCGCCATTGCTGCTCCTGCTGCCGGCGGTGATCGTTCTGGCGGCCGTGGTGGTGGTGCCGCTGCTGCTTTCGCTCTATTCCAGCTTCACGCCGTTCCGGCTGACCAGGCCGGAGACGTTCTGGGTCTTCATCGGCGCGCGCAACTACGTCACCATTCTGACCAGCCGCGCTTTCTGGGTCGCCTTTGCCCGCACCGTGGTGCTGCTGACGGTGGCGCTCAACCTGGAAATGCTGATCGGGCTCGGGCTGGCGCTGCTGGTGGAGAAGGCATCGCGCGGCCAGCGGATCCTGCGCACCATCATGATGTTTCCGATGATGTTTTCGCCGATCCTCGTCGGCTTCCAGTTCAAATTCATGTTCAACGACAATATCGGCCTGGTGAACAACGCCCTGCAGGGGCTCGGCCTGACCGATCGCGCCATCCCGTGGCTGATCGACGGCAATCTCGCCTTCATCGCCATCCTGATCGCCGAGATCTGGTCGTCGACTTCGGTGTTCGCGATCCTGATCCTGGCCGGGCTGCTGGCGATGCCGCGCGAACCGGTCGAGGCGGCCCGCGTCGACGGCTGCACGCCGTGGCAGACATTCCGCTATGTCACCTGGCCGTTCATCATGCCGTTTGCCTTTATCGCCATGACCATCCGCTCGCTTGACGTCGCGCGCGCCTACGACATCGTCAAGATCATGACCGACGGCGGCCCCGCCGGCCGCACCGAACTGGTCTGGACGCTGGTCGCCCGCACCGCCTACAGCGATGCCAGGATGGGAATGGCCAATGCCATGGCCTATTTCTCGATCCTGCTGTCGATCCTGTTCACCGTCTATTTCTACCGCAAGCTCGCCGCAGCGCGCACGCAGATCGCGGCGGAGTGGTGAGGATGGACCAGAACAGCCTGCATCGCGTCGGCAACAAAGCGCTCGGAATCGTTCACGGCATCGGACTGTTCCTGGCCATGCTGGTCATCTGCCTGCCCGGCATCTGGATCGTGCTGTCGTCGCTGCGGCCGACCGTCGAAATCATGGCCAAGCCGCCGGTGTGGATCCCGCAGCAACTCTCGCTCGACGCCTACATCGCCATGTTCAGCGGCGTCGGCCAGGGCGGCATTCCGGTGCTCGACTACTTCCGCAATTCGCTGATCATCTCGGTGACCTCGACGGTGATCGCCATCGTCATCGGCATGGCCGGCGGCTACGCCTTTGCGCGCTACCGCTTTCGCGCCAAATCGGCGATGTTCCTCGGCCTGATGCTGACGCGCACGGTGCCCGGCATCGCACTGTCGCTGCCGCTGTTCTTCGTCTTTGCGCGGCTCGGCATCATCGACACGCATTTCGGGCTGATCCTGGTCTATGTCGCGCTCAACGTGCCGTTCACCGTCTGGCTGATCGACGGCTTTTTCCGCCAGGTGCCGAAAGATCTCGCCGAAGCCGCGCAGATCGACGGCTGCACGCGCTGGCAGGCCTTCTGGCAGGTCGAGTTTCCGTTGGCCGGGCCGGGCATCGCCTCGGCCGGCATCTTTGCCTTCCTCACCTCCTGGAACGAGTTCGCGCTCGCCTCGCAGCTGACGCGCTCGATCAACTCCAAGACCCTGCCGGTGGGCCTGCTCGACTATACAGCCGAATTCACCATCGACTGGCGCGGCATGTGCGCGCTCGCCGTGGTCATGGTCATACCGGCGCTCACGCTTACCTTCATCGTCCAGAAACACCTCGTCGGCGGCCTCACTTCCGGCGCGGTGAAAGGCTGACATGGCAACTGTATCGCTCAAGAACCTCACCAAAAGCTACGGCCCGGTGGCGGTGGTGCACGGCATCGATCTAGAGGTCGCCGACCGCGAGTTCATCGCGCTGGTCGGGCCGTCCGGCTGCGGCAAGTCGACAACTCTGCGCATGATCGCCGGCCTCGAGGCGATCAGCGACGGGATCATCGAGATCGGCGGCCGCATGGTCAACGACCTGCCGCCGCGCTCGCGCAACATCTCGATGGTGTTCCAGTCCTACGCGCTCTACCCGCATATGACGGTGCGCGAAAACCTCGGCTTCTCGCTCACGATAGCGGGCGCCGCGAAAGAAGAAATGGACCGTCGCGTCGCCGAAGCGTCCGGCATTCTCGGCCTTGACCAATTGCTCGACCGCCGGCCGTCGCAGCTGTCGGGCGGACAGCGCCAGCGCGTCGCCATGGGTCGCGCCATCGTGCGCGATCCCGACGTCTTCCTATTCGACGAGCCGCTTTCCAATCTCGACGCCAAGCTTCGGACGCAGATGCGCACCGAGATCAAGAAACTGCATGCCAAGGTCCGGTCGACGGTGATCTACGTCACCCACGACCAGGTCGAAGCGATGACATTGGCCGACCGTATCGTCATCATGCGTGACGGGTTCATCGAGCAGGTCGGCACACCCGACGAGGTCTTCCGCCGGCCGCAGACCCGCTTCGTCGCCGGCTTCATCGGCTCGCCGCCGATGAATTTGCATGAGGCGGTTGTCGACGACGGACAGTTGCTGTTCGCCAGTGGCGAGAGATTGCCGCTGCCCAGCCAGTTCAAGGCAAATGTCGGGACTGGGGACAAGGTCGTGTTCGGCCTCAGGCCCGACGACATTTATCCGACCGGGCATGGCATCAGCTCCGGCGAAGACGTCGACGTCCACCAGCTGGAGTTGCCGGTGACCGTCACCGAGCCGCTCGGCAACGAGACGCTGGTGTTTGCCGAATTCAACGGCAGCGACTGGATATCGCGGATGCTCAATCCAAAGCCGCTGAAAGCCGGCGACCGGGTCAAGATGAGCCTGGACCTGTCGCAGGCCCATCTGTTTTCCGCCGAAACAGGCAGGACATTGCGAGGTTAAAATCATGGCAAAGATCGAGAAAATCGAACTGCGGATGGTCGACCTGGTGCCGAAGGTCAAGCGCACCGATGCCATCCAGAGTTTTGTCAGCCAGGAAACACCGATCGTCACCATCACCGACGCCGACGGCGCGGTCGGCACCGGCTACAGCTATACGATCGGCACGGGCGGCTCCTCGGTGATGCGGCTGCTGGCCGACCACCTTGCGCCGCGGCTGATCGGCCGCGACGCCGACATGATCGAGGCGATCTGGCACGAGCTGGAGTTCGCCACCCATGCCACGACGATCGGCGCGATCACGGCAATCGCGCTGGCGGCCATCGACACTGCCCTTTGGGACCTGCGGGCCAAGAAACAGAGGCTGCCGCTGTGGAAGCTTGCCGGCGGCGCCAAGGACCGCTGCCCGCTCTACACGACCGAAGGCGGCTGGCTGCATATCGAAACCGAGGCGCTGGTCGCGGATGCGCTGGCCGCCAAGGCCAAGGGGTTTCGCGGCTCGAAGGTCAAGATCGGCAAGCAGCACGGCTCCGAGGATCTTGCCCGGCTGACGGCGGTGCGCCGGGCGGTTGGAGACTCCTACGAGATCATGACCGACTGCAACCAGGGCTTTTCTGTCGACGAGGCGATCCGCCGGGCCGAACGCCTGCGTGAACTCGACCTCGCCTGGATCGAGGAGCCGTTGCCGGCCGACGACATTGACGGCCATGTACGGCTGTCGAGGGCCACATCGACGCCGATCGCCATCGGCGAGTCGCTCTATTCGATCCGGCATTTCCGCGAATATATGCAAAAGGGCGCGTGTTCGATCGTGCAGGTCGATGTCGGCCGCATCGGCGGCATCACGCCGTGGCTGAAGGTGGCGCATGCAGCCGAGGCGTTCGACATACCGGTCTGCCCGCATTTCCTGATGGAATTGCATGTCAGCCTGACATGCGCCGTTCAGAACGGCAGATATGTCGAGTATATTCCCCAGCTCGACGAGCTGACCGGCAAGAAAATGCGTATCGAGGACGGGCACGCGCTGGCACCGGACGAACCCGGCATCGGCATCGACTGGGACTGGGATGCGATCAAGGCGAAGAGCATCGCGGAATTCACCATGGCGATAGAAAAATAGGAGGCGGACATGCAGCGAATGGGAATGGTGCTCGGCCTCAAGCCGGAGAAAGTCGCCGAGTATGTGCGGCTTCACGCTGCTGTGTGGCCGGACGTCCTCAAGATGATTTCCGCCTGCAATATCAAGAATTATTCGATCTATCTGAGGGAGCCGGAGCACCTTTTGTTCAGCACCTTCGAGTACCACGGCACCGACTATGCCGCCGACATGGCGAAGATGGCCGCCGATCCCACGACGCAGGAATGGTGGGCGCTCTGCATGCCATGCCAGGAGCCGCTGCCGACCCGCAAGGAGGGCGAGTGGTGGGCGTCGATGGACGAAGTCTTCCATTATGACTGATGACATTTTCGATCCTGCCTCGCTTTCCCAGGCCTGGGCACAGCCGTCAAAGCCCAGGCCGATCGTGATTTTCGGCGCCGGCTCGATCGTCGGCGATGCGCATTTCCCGGCCTATGGGAAAGCCGGCTTCCCGGTTGCCGGGCTTTTCGACCCCGACCTGGCCAAGGCGGAAAAACTGGCGCAGAGATGGGGCGTCACCGCTTACCGGTCGGTCGAGGAAGCTGCGTCAATCAAGGACGCCGTCTTCGATCTGGCGACGCCCCCGGCTCACCACGCCGGCGTGCTCAGGGCGCTGCCCGATGGTGCGGTAGCGCTGATCCAGAAGCCGATGGGCAGCAATCTCGCCGAGGCGACCGAGATCCTCGAAATCTGCCGCTCCAAAGACCTGAAGGCGGCGGTGAATTTCCAGCTTCGCTTCGCGCCGATGATGCTGGCGCTCAAGGATGCGATCGCCAAAGGCTGGCTGGGCGACGTGGTCGATTTCGATGCATGGCTGGCGCTGGCGACACCCTGGCAGCTCTGGGAATTCCTGTTGCAGGCGCCGCGCGTCGAGATCGCCATGCATTCCATCCATTATCTCGACCTGATCCGGCAATTGCTCGGCGACCCCAAGGGGGTTCACGCCAAGACGCTCGGCCATCCCGGCCACAAGGTTGCGCAAACGCGCACCAGCGCGATTCTCGACTATGGCGACACCGTGCGCTGTGCACTGTCGATCAACCACGATCACAAATTCGGTCGAAAACACCAGGCCTGCGAATTCCGCATCTGCGGTACCGAGGGCGCCGCTTACCTCAAACTGGGCGTCAACCTCGACTATCCGCGCGGCGAGCCGGACATTCTCGAAATCTACCCCAAAGACGGCACGGACTGGATTGCGGTTCCACTCGTCGGCGCATGGTTTCCGGACGCCTTTGCCGGCCGCATGGCCAATGTCCAGCGCTACGCGTTGAGCGAGGACGCCGAGCTTGTCAGTTCCGTCGAGGACGGCTGGAACACCATGGCGCTGGTCGAAGCCGCCTACCGATCGAGCGCGGCGCCGGCAACACCGATCGCGGCGAGGCCCTGACATGGAGCAGACAGTCTATTTCGAGGACTACCGGATCGGCTCGTCGCGCATGACCAGCGGGCGCACGATCACCGAGACCGACTTCGTCGTCCATGCTGGCCATACCGGTGATTTCTTTCCCCACCACATGGACGCCGAGTTCATGAAGACGACGCCGTTCGGGCAGCGCATCGCCCACGGCACGCTGGTGTTTTCGATCGGCGTCGGGCTGACGGCCAGCGTCGTCAACCCGGTTGCCTTCTCCTATGGTTACGACCGGCTGCGCTTCATCAAGCCGGTGTTCATCGGCGATACGATCAGGACCCGCACCACCATCTCGGCCAAGGAAGACGACCCGAAGCGACCCGATTCAGGCCGGGTCGTCGAGCGCTGCGAGGTGATCAACCAGCATGGCGACGTGGTGCTGGTCGCCGATCACATCTACATCGTCGAGCGGCGCGACAAGCCGAGTTGAGGCTCGACGGATGGCGCTGAAAACCTAAAGACAAAAAAACCGCCTTGCGGCGGGTTCTCGGTGCGAATCAGCACCATACCCAAATTAGTAGCATAGCTGCCGGCACAAAGCAAGAACAAAATGTGGCGCTGTCGGCAAAAAATGCGAATGCACTTCACCCGTTCCCGTCTTTATCCGCTTGCCGAGGTCGGCTCAGGGGGCGCCTGCCCCGGAACGTTAAGGTGGAACTGTCGACAGGCGGGTGGTGCCGACATCGGGAATTGGTCATATCCGGTTGACCGGATATACCGGCTTGCCGCCGCGCAGGACCGATGCGACATCGGCAAACACCTTGTTGCGAACCTCCGCGTAAGACTGGGTCGAGTAGTGCGCCGCGTGTGGACTGACCAGGACGGTGTCCAGCGCCAGCAGCGGATTGTCAGGCGAAGGCGGCTCCAGCTCGAACGTGTCGATGCCGGCGCCTGCCAGATGGCCGCGCCGGATCGCGTCCGCCAATGCGACCTCGTCGACCAGGCCGCCGCGGGCCACGTTGATGAGTATCGCCCCTTCCTTCATCCGCGACAGGGCTTCCGCCGACATGATGTTTCTGGTCTCCGGTGTCGCTGGAACGTGCAGCGAGACGATGTCGGCCCTGGCCAGCAGCTCGTCGAAGCCGACCGGTTCGGCACCACCGGCCGCGATGCGCTCGGCCGGCATATGCGGGTCGTAGGCGATGATGTGGTAGCCGAAGACCCGCGCCCGCTCGGCAGTCAGCCGCCCGATCTGGCCGAAGCCAATCAGGCCGAGGATCTGCCTGTCGGGCCGCGTGATGCCGGCGCCGTCGGTCATTGCAGCCCAGCGGCCGGCGTGCACCGCGCTGTCGAACTGTTTCAGCCTGCGCGTCAAGGCCAGGATCAGGGCCATGGCGTGGGTGCTGACTTCAACCAGATTGGCGTCCGGCACGTAGGTTACCTGAACACCGGCACGGCTGGCGGCCTCGACGTCGATCGAATCGAGCCCTACGCCGAACCGCCCGATGACCTTGAGCCTCTTCAGTTCCGCCAAAACGCGAGCCGTGATCGGCTCCCGCAATACCATCAATGCGTCGGCGTCGCGGCAGTGTTCGATCAGGGCATCTTCCGTGAGCAGCGTCTTTTCGACAAATTCGACGTTCAAGCCGTCGAGGTAGCGCAGCTGCTCCTCCTCGACTGACAGCACACCGTCGGTCTTGATGATCTTCATGGCAAACTCTTGCTATGAGGCGCTGCGCGCCGAGGCGACCCCGGCGGCAAGGCCGGCCCCGAGAAACATCGTGTCGCTGGCCAGCATGTAGAAGCTGATGCCGTGCCGCGACCATTTGCCGACATCATCCGCCGAAGGGCGAAAGATACCGACGGCCTTGCGGGCCGCGCGCGCCGCGGCCGCGATCCTCATAATCGCTGCATTGAGCTTGTCCTGGCCGGCGGGCCCCATCGCGTCGATCGAGACCGACAGGTCGCCGGGGCCAATGAAGACCACGTCGACGCCGTCGACCTGGACGATGTCGTCGATGTTGGCGAGGCCTTCGGCCGTCTCGACCTGGATGGCGACCGTCAGGACCTCGTTGGCCGATTTGAGGTAGTCCGGAATCCTGTAGCCATAACCGGCGGCGCGGCCCGGGCCGACACCGCGGGCGCCGACCGGCGGGTACCGGCAGGCCATGACCGCCATGCGCGCTTGCTCGGCCGTGGAGACGCGGGGTACCAGGACACCCGACGCGCCGGCGTCGAGCGCGGCCGCCATCCACTCCGGCGTGTGGCCGGGAACGCGCACCATCGCGGGAATCCTGTGGACATCGGCGGCGCGGATCAGATCCTCGAGCCGTTCGCGGCCGATCTGCGAATGCTCCCAGTCGATGCACAGGAAATCGACCCCGCTGGCGGCGGCCACTTCGACCGCCACAGGGTGCGGGATGGCACAGAAGGTACCGATGAGGCGATCGAGAGAGATACATTTCTTGCGAAAGTCGTACATGAAATCTCCAGAAATTTTCGGCGTCGGCAAAACCTGTGTGCGCTATGTGGCCCGCGCCAAAGGATGCACGGCTTCCGTCGACATCGGGAAATGCCGGCTGCCGCCTGAAAACGGCGGGAAGGTCTTGTAGTCGGCGCGCATCTCCAGCCGCGCCGGCGATTGCAGCGCGTGCGTCAATGCCGCGGGACTGTCGAACATGACCCGATTGCGCTGCATATGGTCGATCCGCGGCCAGGGAAGCGAACCGCACCAATCCAGTCGCGACAGAACCTCGATGTGGCGAATGCCGGGGAAGCCCCGCATCAATTGCGGATGATGCGTCACATAGTGGTAGAGCCAGGCATTCATGTCTTCGGCCGGCCCGGGATAGTGGACAAGATAGCTGCAGGGGAGCTCGGACGTCTTGACGCCAGCGTCATCGACGGGAAACGGACGCATGCACATTGCCTGTTGCGTCGGCCCCGAAGCGGCGATGCTCGACAGCATACCAGGTGCGGCAAGCGCCTGCAGATGGCCGGACGGCGCCAGCGCCGCTTCCATGTCCGCCAGTTCGTCGAAATAGAGCTGGAAGCCAAAGACCGGCGGTGGACCATCGTTGTTGAACATGTCCGTCGCCACTTCGGGCAGATAGATGTTGGCAAGCGCAAGGCCCGGCGTCGATGCAATCACACGCCGCACAGCGTCAACATCTTCGCCGGCGATGGCCAAATTTGCCTCGCGGTCATCATGGAAGAAAGCAAGATAGGCAAAGCGCATGTGGACACCTGCTGGATCGAGTTCGACTAGATCAAATTCGGAAGAAAGAGAGCGATCTGCGGAAAGAGGACAATCAGCAGGATCAGCAGAAGCGTCAGCGCGATGTAAGGCGCCGCAGCCATGGCAACCGTCTTGAGCGATGTGCCTTTCGGCGCAACGCCGATCATGATGAACAGCAGCAGACCAAACGGCGGCGTGGTGAAGCCGACCTCATAGGCGAGCAGCAGGATCAGCCCGAACCATACCGGCTCGTAGCCGAATTGCTGGGCGATCGGCAGGAAGATCGGCAGCGTGATCAGCATCATCGAGACCTGATCCATGAACATGCCGAGCAGCAGGATGACGAGCACCATCATGAGCAGCATGGGATACGGTCCAAGATCGTAGCCCACGATGAACTGGATAAAGCCGTTGGAGGCGCCGGAGAAGGCGAATATCTGCGAGAACGTCGTCGAAGCCGAGATGATCAGGAAGGTCATGCCGGTGACCTTCATCGCATCATCCAGCGACTTCCAGACAACCGACCAGCTGAACCGTCGGTAGACAAACAACAAGGCGAAGACGGCGGCACAGCCGAGTCCGGCCGATTCCGTCGGCGTCGCTATCCCAAGGATGATCGTGCCGACCACCATGAACACGATGACGCTCATCGGAATGATGTTGACGGCAACCGCCCTCACCTTCTCGGCCGCGGGAACGGCGGGTACCGGATAGTGCGGAGCGGCGTCCGGATCGATCTTTGTCTGCGCGAAGATCAGCGCCGCGTACATGACAACGAGCAGCAGTCCGGGCAGAGCCCCCGCTATGAGCAGCGCGCCGACGTCGATCTGGGCAAGCGAGCCGAGCAAGACGGCCAGCGAGGATGGCGGGATGATGACGGCAAGGCTTCCGGCGCCAAGCACCGGGCCGTAGGCCATATGCGGCTTGTAGCCTCGCTTCAGCATCTCGGGCACCATCAGCGAGCCCATCATGCCGGTATTGGCAAGGCTGGAACCTGACAGCGCCGAAAAGATCGTGCCGGCGGCGAGGACGACATAGGCGAGGCGTCCGCGCAGATTGCCGACGCACAGGTCGAGCGCGTAGATGACTTTCTCGCCGAGGCCGGAGCGGAAGAACAGGCTGCCCATGACGAGAAACATCGGCAGCGGAGCAAGCGCATAGGTCGAGACAGCGTCGGAGAAGTTGGCGACCATCTGCGTCACGCCGATCGAACCGCCGAAGAACAGGTACAGCCCGATCACATTGGTGACGAAGAACGCGAAGGCGACCGGCAGCCCAAGCCCCATCAACACCAGGATGGTGCCAACGAGCACGGCGAATGGAAACAGCCAGGCCACCGGTCAGAGCCCTTCCATTTCCAGCGGATCGAGCGTGTACAGCGTGTCACGGCCGAGCAGATATCTGAGCCATTCCAGCGCCGAGAGATAGAAGGCGAGCATGATGGGCAGAAAGACCAGCCATTTCGGCATATCGAAACTGCGCGTTTCGTATTCGCCGCCCGCAACGGCACTTGTCAGCGAAGACAGAGCGACGCTGCCGAGGTAGAGGCTGACGGCAATGCAGGCGAGATAGACCAGCTTTTCAAGCACCGCCCGTGCCCGCACCGGCAGCGCCTGGCGCAGGAACTCGACGAAGACATGGCCCTTGCTGTGGACCAGCCAGGGCATCGGCAGAAATGCCGCATAGAGCAGACCGTATTCCGTTGCGGACACCGCCCAGGCAAGCGGCCTCAGGCCGAGATTGCGGACGCACACATCAGCAACCACCGCGACGATGATGAGGCCAAGCACCACTTTTGCCGCCGCCGCCAACGCAAGGCTCAGCTTCCCGATCGCTGCAAACAATCCGTCCATTTCCGACGACCCTCATGTCCACCTTGATGAAGGGCGCACCAGCACCCTCGGCTCGGGCTACTGGAAGAATTTCTTCAACTGATCGATGTTGGTGGGATCGCGTTTGGCCATTCTCGCCCAGCTCGCCTGCGTGGCAGCCGCCAGGAATTTGTCGCGGCCGGCGCCGGTCAAGCTGATCACCTTCTGCCCGCCGCCGATCATTGCCTGTGCCTGCTTTTCGGACTCGGCGAGATTGGCGTCATAGCTCACGCGCTCGTATTCGACGGCCGTGTCGGCAAGCAGCTTCTGCGCCTCGGGCGACAGCGTGTCCCATTTGGCCTTGTTGATCGAGATCAGCACATCGGTTTTGAAGAATTGCGGGTCGACACGGTATTTGGTGAATTTGTCCCAGCCGAACGACGCATAGCCAAATACGGTATACGCGTTGGCATTGACGACGCCGCGCTCGAGCGAGGTGTAGACATCCCCCGGCGCCTGCACGATCACCGTCGCGCCTAGCGATTCGAGGAAATCGCGATAGAGCGGCGAGGAACGGATTTTCAGGCCGCCCCAGTCGATGCTGCCTTCGCTGTTGAGCTTGGGTTCGTCGACGGTGAAGACATTGAAGCCCGAGCCCGCGTCGACATGCGCCAGCAGATGGGCATTGGCCTTCTTCTCGAAAATTCCGTTGATGAAATCCCAGCCGCCATTGTCGCGAACCTCCCAGGGCGTCTTCGTCGATGCGGAGAAAACCTCGCCTTCGGGCACGAGTTCGAGGAACTGCCCTGCCGGTGTGTCGATCACGTCGATCAGGCCGCTCCTGAGCGCCGCGCCCTGCTGGATCGGCGGAATGACCTCCGGCCCGCCACGGACGTTGATCTGGACCACGCCCTTGCCCTTTTCGTTCACTTCCTGAACGAACTTCAGGAAGCTCTGGGCGTAGCCGTTCTGCGTCGGTGTAAAATGCACGGCGTTGAGGACGACCTCTTCGGCCGCGGCGATACCCGCCACACCCGACATGAGTGCAGCCAGAACAAGGGATTTCCAAATGCGCATTGCCATACTCCCTTTGATAGTTCGTCCATGAACCGGCCCATGATCGGGCCGATCTGAAATTGCGATCGCTGCGCCGCCACGCGAACGGCGGTTAGTTGACATCATCTCCTACTGTCAGGAACCGCCCATGCGCGTAGAAGACCGGCGATCGGTCAGCGCGATCCAGCGCAACGCCCGAGACGATGCCGATGACGATCATGTGCGACGCCCGCACAATGATTTCGGCCACCCGGCATTCGAACATTGCCCGCGCGCCGACAAGCAAGGGCGCGCCGGTTTCGCCACGCACCCATGATCCGGACGAGAACCGCGCGGCGCCCTTGGCTTTGGTCATGCCGCCAAAGGCACGCACAACGTTCTCCTGGTCGCCGGCGGGAAGATTGACCGAAAACGGCAAGTCTTCGCGAATGGCCGAGGCAAAGGTGCTGCCGCGGTTGACGCAGGCCAGCAGCGACGGCGGCTCGGCGCTGAACGAGCAGAGGGCCGTCGCCGTGATGCCGCAAAAACCGATCTCGTCATGTTCCGACGCGAGGATGGCGACCGAGCCCGCCACGGCCCGCATCGCCTGCTTGAAGGCGCGCGGATTGATGGCGTCGTGCCCATGCACCCACGGGGTCGGAATGGCGGCCGCCGGCATCAATTGACTCGAAGCCCGGCCTGGCGCATCAGCGGCAGCACGCGGTCGCAGAAGAAGGGCAATTCGTAGGTGTAGTTGACGAATGTAAGGGCGGCGCCGGAATAGCCCTGGTCCATGATCTCAGTGAGATCGTCGACGATCTTTTCCGGCGTGCCGATGAGCGGGAACGTTCCGGCACCGCCGGCGAACCTTTGTCGATATTCGGTGAAAGCCTTCGCATCGTGCGAGTTCGCGAATTCCTTCTTCTTGCGCATGTGCTCGTCGACCGCACCCTCGTCCGCGCATTCCAGCGCGTAGTGCCGGTAGTAGTCCTCGGCTTCCTGCTGGGTCTCCCGGCAGACGACGTGACAGACCGTATAGACGCCGACTTCGCGCCCGACTTCGGCCGCGCGGTTGGTAATGTCGACCACATGCGCACGGCCGTCGGCGATTTCGGAAAAAGTCGAAAACAAATAGTCACAGTGGCGCGCTGCGTAGTTGCGCCCCGGCGCGCCGAAGGCGGCGTTCATGGTCACCGGTCGCGGCGCCTGCAGGCTTGGCGGCCGGCTGACGACACCCTTCAGATCATAGAACTCGCCGCTGAAGTCGAACGGCTCCCTCGATTGATAGGCACGCACGATGATGTTGATCCATTCCTCGGCCTGATCGTAGGTCCGCTCGCCGACCGTCTGCCCGAACATGGCGAACTCGTCCGGGTTCCAGCCGCAGACGATGTTCAAGCCGGCCCGCCCGTTGGAGATGTGGTCGACCGTCGCCAGCGCTTTTGCAGCCTGCAGCGGATGAACCAGCGGCACATGCACCGTCATGAACAGGCCGATGTTCTCGGTGGCGACAGCAAGGCCCGCCGCCCAGGTGAAAGTCTCGAACGACCATTCCCGTACATGCGTCAGACCGCCGAAGCCGCGCCAGCGGGCGATCGGCAGCAGAAACTCGAGGCCGGCGCGATCGGCGATACAGGCGGAGTTGAGGTTGTCTTCCCAGCGGGCACGCCAGCGCTCGGGAACGGTGGTCATTGCCAGGCCGCCATCGGCATTCATTGAAAAGACGCCGAGCTTGAACCTGTTCGGCCCTTTCAGCGGGTGCTGCTTCCTGATCATGCTTTCCCCCGCCGCGACATGCCCTCACCTTCACCGTTGGAGTTTTGAAACGGTGGGCTAAGCTTCATGAAACGCTCCTCGGCGTTCTGAATGAAGTGGGTCATGCGGTCGTAAGCGGCGACGGCGTCGCGCTTGACGAATGCCTCATAGATTGCGCGCATGCCGGCAACGATAACGGCCTGCGTCGGCTGGTGCGACAGCGTCCTTAAGCGGACGACGAGCACGTGGTCGGCGAACCTTGCAATGGTTTGTGAAAGGCGCTCGTTCTCGACGGCGCCGAGCCAACAATTTCTGAATGCCGAATTGGCCTGGAAAAAGCGGTCGGCATCGCCGGCGGCGGCCGCAGCCTCGGCCTCCCGAAGCGCGGCTGCCAGGGTCTTGAGGCCAGCGGCGTCAAGTGTCCGAGCAGCGTGCGCGGCGGCACGCGGCTCGAGCAAGCGGCGGACCTCGAAGATGTCGGCGACATCCGTCGCGGTAAGCGTGGGCAGGGTGAAGCCGCGTGTGGTGCCGACGAGATAGCCCTCATGCACCAACTGCATCAAGGCGTCGCGAACAGGCATTCTGGAAATACCGAGCTGGGCGGCAATATCGACGTCGACGAGCTTCTGGCCAGGCGCCAATTCGCCATGCTGTATCGTCAGCCGGATTTGTTGATAGACCTGGGCACGCAGATTGCCATCGCCAACCCGTTTGAGCTCTATCGTTTCCGTCATCCACGCCTTCCCATGCGAAGATTTCGTATATCGTTTGAGGCTGTGTTCTCGCGGTCGTGCCGTTTGAAATTCAGCCACGTGTTGGCAGAAATCGACCTGTCAGCCATGTTCCCGGCTCAAGTGGAGCATAGGCTGGATCACCTGGCAAGATGTTTTAAGTTTATAATGTATACTGTTTGAGTTCACTGTCCGGAGGGCAATGGATCGCGCCATCCGTGCTGCCGCGTCGCGCGACGGCGGGGACAGCTAACGATCCGCGCGGTTCAGTAAAAAACGTACAGACGTTTTTCCGTGACACATCGAAGTTGACGGATTTAACTAAAATTACTTGCGATCTGCGCGCGCCGGCACGCCCACCCCGATCCCCTCGCCGGTACGCATTACTGGATCGCCCGCCGTATCGAAAGGTGCGGCGGGCTTTTCGTTTCGTTTGGCGGGGAGGCGCTTATGCGAGACTTGCCCAGGAATATCGACGCCGACGTCGTGATCGAAATCAGCAAGCTGCTCGACGACCGGGCGAAGTCCGTGCCAGTGCCGGTGCACAAGCTGGCGGCGATGATCCGGCTGGGCGTCGAGACCCGTCTGACCAATCACTCCATCGAAGAGCTGATCGTTGAGATGGCCGCGACGCGGGGGCTTCCGATGTTGTTCGATTTGCCGGTGGCAAATGTCGACAATGTCGTGCCGTTCGCCTCGGCGCGGCGTCCCCGCTGACACTTCGCTCGAACCCCACCGATCGTCACGTCGCCGCCCGATTTTACTTGCCCTGATGCGCGGGCCGAGTGTCGCCTTTCTTTTCGGGGTCGTGGGTATGGTGGCTGTCGCGTTCGCCGCCGCCGCCGGAGACCTTGCTGTGGCTGCGACGGTCGGAGTCGGCCGGCGGCTTTTCGACGCTCAGCGGCTTCTTGGCGTTTTCGTGCGCGGCGCCGGGACCGCCCTGGCGGATGCTGGCAGGTGTCTTCTTCGACGTGGACATGACCTAGCGATCCTGGACGTTGCCTTGATGGGTGGTGTTGACCTTCGTATTGCCTTGCTGGCCCTGCTTGTCGGGATCCGGCACGGTCGATTGCGGCGCCTGGTCGGCTGCTACCGATTTTTTGTCACCGGCGCCTTTTGGGCTCAGATTCTTCGGCGGCACAGGCGGAGGTTTTGTGCTCATGGCGTTTCTCCTTCCGCCATCCAAACAAGCGGGTCGGGAGAAAAGTTCCCGATGGCCCGGTCCGAACAGCAATTGCCGCGAACAGCCGGGCCCGCAGGCCGTGGCTTGGGGCCGGCGGGATCCAGGATTATTTCTTGATGATGTTTCCGTTGTTCAGATCGAAGGCCTGGGCACCGAACGCCTGCCTGAAGAAATCCTCCTGCAGATCGCCCCATTCGCCGAGATAGGCGCCGCAATTGCTGCAATGGATCGGCGTCGAATCCTTCGGGTTGTCGGGAATCTCCATCAGGATCGTCCCGCACGCCTTGCAATCGAGCTTGTCATCCAAACGGCGGCCCATTGGCACATGATCGCGCGTTTTCGGCCGCGCGCCAATTGTCGTTTTCGTACGAGGCTGCGAACGGTACTTTTCCACCTGCAGGCGGGCAGTAGGCTATCGGTCTGCCGGATTTCCGAACGCCGGATCTCGCCGCCTCGAATACGTCCCCACCCGCGGCAGCTCGTCTGGAAAGTCGACCCAGGGAAGCCTCATGTCCCAATATGCGTGAGCCTGCGGCGGAAACCGTTCGGGATGATCGAGGAAGCCGATCGCCAGATAGAGTTCGTCGGGCAGGCCCTGGTCGACATAGCCGATCGATGTTCCGCAATCCGCACAGAAGGACCGAAGCACGCCTGGGGTTTTCGAAAAGGTCTTCGGCGTGCCGGTGAGCAACGAGAATTCGGAAGGCCGATAACCGACCCACACCGTTAGTGGGCTTCCTATCGCCTTGCGGCAGTCGTCATCGTGATCGGAGCAAATCCAGAAAGGCTCGCCGCGCATCTCCGCCGTTATGGCGCCGCAAAAACAGGACCCCGTTTCAGTTCGTGGTATTGCCTTGCTGCTGGATTTCATTGCTGGCCTTACGTCATTGCTGGCCTGGCATTTCGGTATTTTCCTTGGGGTTCTTTTTGATGCCGGCGGCAGGCGAGGTGTCGGCTGGAGCATTGCCACCCTGGTTCTGCTCAGGGGCTCTTTTGAGCGGCGAGGTTTGCCAGCCCATATCGCCGTACAAAAAGCCTATGAGAAAGCCGACGATAATAATGGCCGAAATCACCATCGCAATTAACGCGTTACGTCGCTCCATTTCGCGCGGCTCCTTTCTTCGAGCCGAACAAACGATGGCGGAAATGGTTCCGGCGAGACGGACCGGCGTGACGGTACGGACCCAGCCCGGAACATTCAGCCTCACCGCGGGGTTCGTATGAGTGCTCTTCTACAGGGAGTGGCTTGCATGAAACCCGCCGTAACCGATCGCATCCAAACCAAGAAATACGACCACCCGACAGGCGGCTGGGGATCGCTCAAATCCCTGGTCCGCAAGGCGCGCGGCGAAGGCCTGCTATTGTCCGGGATATGGAGCACGCTGCTCAAGCAGAACAAGGCCGACGGCTATATGTGCGTGTCTTGCTCATGGGCAAAGCCAGCCCAGCCGAGACCGTTCGAATTCTGTGAAAACGGTGCCAAGGCGACGATGTGGGACCAGACCAAGCTGCGCTGCGAAACCGCTTTCTTCGCCGAGCATTCGGTGACGGAACTGCTCGATTGGCCGGACCACGATCTGGAGAAGCAGGGCAGGCTTACCGAGCCCATGCGCTACAATGCCGCCACCGACCGTTACGAGCCGGTCTCCTGGGACGATGCGTTCCGCGACATAGCTGCCGAACTGCGGCGGCTCGATCCCAAATCGGTAGTGTTCTACACGTCTGGCCGCGCCTCGCTCGAGGCCTCGTTCATGTACCAGCTTTTTGCACGAATCTATGGGTCTTCGAACCTGCCCGATTCGTCCAACATGTGTCATGAATCGACCTCGGTCGGCTTGCCGGAATCGATCGGCTCCCCGGTCGGGACCGTGCAGCTCGAAGACTTTGCGAAATGCGACATGATGTTCTTCTTCGGGCACAACACCGGGGTGACGGCGCCGCGCCTGCTGCATCCGCTGCAAGAGGCACGTCAACGCAACGTGCCCGTCTTTACCTTCAATCCCTTGCCAGAGCGGGGACTGAAACGCTTCAAGAACCCGCAAAACCCTGTCGACATGCTGTCGCCCGGGCCTGGCACCAAAATGTCCAGCGACTTCTTCCAGGTTCGTTCGGGCGGCGATATCGCCGCGATGACGGGTATCGCCAAGGCCTTGCTGGCGCTCGACGATGCCGCCCGCGAAAGCGGCAGGACGCGTGTCCTCGACCCGGCTTTCATCGCCGAGCACACGCATGGCTTCGCCGAATTCGAAGCCTTCCTGCGCAAAACCCAGTGGAGCGATATCGTCGCGCGATCCGGCATTGCGCAGACCGACCTGGAGCATGTCGCCGAGGTCTACAGCCATGCCAACGCGGTGATCGGCAATTACGGCATGGGCTTGACCCAGCATCGGCACGGCACCGAGAACGTCCAGATGCTGTGCAACCTTTTCATGCTGCGCGGCAATATCGGAAAACCCGGCGCCGGCATTTCGCCGCTGCGCGGCCATTCCAATGTCCAGGGGCAGCGCACCGTCGGCATATCGGAAAAGCCCGAGCTCGTCCCGCTCGACAAGTTCGCCGAATTCTACGCCTTTGAACCGCCGCGCGAGAAAGGTCTCGATACGGTCGAGACGTGCGAAGGCGTCATCGACGGATCGGTCAAGGGCTTCGTCGGGCTCGGCGGCAATTTCGTGCGGGCCGTGCCGGAAACCGGCCTGGTCGAGAAAGCCTGGCGTGGGCTCGACCTGCATGTCGAGATCGCGACCAAGCTCAACCGGAGTCACCTGATCGCCGGGCGGACAACCTATTTGCTGCCTTGCCTGTCACGGCTGGAAAGAGATCATCAGGCAAGCGGCGACCAAAGAGTGTCGATCGAGGATTCCACCGCCTGTATCCACGGCTCGTTCGGATCGCGACCTCCGGCTTCGCCGAATCTGCTTTCCGAACCCAGGATCGTTGCCGAGCTTGCCAAGGCGACAGTGCCGGGCAGGAGTTCGATCCCATGGGACGAGTGGGTTGGGGATTATTCCCGCATCCGCGACGAAATCGAGCGCTGCTACCCCCAACACTTCCGCGACTTCAACGAGCGTTTCCTGACGCCCGGCGGCTTCCATCGCGACATCAAGGCGAGCAAGCGGGTGTGGGAGACGCCGAACAAGAAGGCCAACTTCAAGCTGCCAAGTGGCCTTGAAACCGATCCCGACATCGATGTCGCCGGCGATGATGTGCTGACACTGATCACGGTCCGCTCCAACGATCAGTTCAACACGACCGTCTACGGCTACAACGACCGGCTGCGCGGCATCAGCGGCACACGCATGGTGCTGTTGATGAGCGAGAAAGATATCCAGCGCCTCGGTTTGAGCGTGGGACAGGAGGTCGATCTCGAAGCCAACGCGCAGGACGGTGTGGAGCGCCGCGTGCACGGACTGCGCATCACGCCTTACTCGGTGCCGGAGGGAAATTGTGCCGGTTATTTATCCCGAGCTCAACCCGCTGGTTCCTTTGTGGCACAGAGCCGAAAAGGCTCATGTTCCGGCGGTCAAATCGGTACCGGTGCGGATATTGCCATAGGCGTTTGTCGTTCGCGGCAGGCACGCACCACGCCGATGTGACCTGGCGCGACTTTCAAATCGCGACCTCAGCCGGCTCGTGCGAGTTCATCCACGGCATTCAGGATCGCACTCTGGCTCGCCGGCTTCTGCACGATCCTGCAAGCGCGGAACCCGGCCGGAATTTCGCGTTCGCCAAAGCCGGAGAGGAAGGCGAACGGAACACCACGCGTCCGCAACGCTTCCGCAATGGGATAGCTGGTTTCGTCGTTCAACTGGATATCCAGTAACGCCGCGTCGACGCCGCCTTCGCCAATGAGCCGGAGTGCCGCCGTCACCGACGAAACAGGTCCAGCCACCTGATGGCCGGCTTTGCGCAGGTAAGCCGCCGCATCGTCGGCGATCAGCCATTCATCCTCGACGATCAGCACACGCACCTTTCCGCTCACGACGATTCCTCGCGGGTCAGAGGGAATGCGATTTCCGCCTCCAAACCATTTGAGCGGAAACTTGTTTCAACTTTTCCGCCCAGCCTATAGCCGATTTCTCCGCGCAGAAGGGTAAGGCCGAAGCCGCTGTCGGTTGGCTCCTTGATGCGGGGGCCGCCCTTCTCGCGCCAGACGAGCTTGAAGGTTCCATCCACCACCGACCATTTCACAATTATCCGCCCGGCAGGCTTCGACAGTGCGCCATATTTGGCGGCATTGGTCGCCAGTTCATGGATTGCCATGCCGAACGAAAGCCCCTGTACAGGCTTGAGGCTTACCCGCTTGCCATCGAGCTCGAACCGTTCGGCCCCGAAGGCTTCGAGTTCCTGGTGCAGCAGTTCCTCGACGGAGGCTTCCGTCCAGCTCTCGCGCGAGAGCAGACTATAGGCTCGTGACATTGCATGCAGGCGCCCGATCAAGGCTTCGGCGAACTCCTCTTTCGACGCCGAGTATTCGCGCGTCCGGTTGGTGATGCTGGCGACGACCGCCAGCATGTTCTTGACGCGATGGTTCAGCTCCGAGATGAGCACCTGCTGACGCTCTTCCGCCTGCGCCAGCGTCGTCACGTCGATCATGGTCACGACCACGCCTTGGATGCTGCCGCCTTTGTCCCGGTAAGGGTTGATGCGAACCAGATAGAACCGGCCCTTGTCGTCGCGCGCAAGGTGATGGTTCAGGGTCTCTCCCGTCTCGAACACCGCCTGGATGTGCCGCTTCAACTCGGGGTAGTCGAGCTGGCTCGAAAGATCGGTCAGCGGTCGGCCGACATCGGACGGACGCAAGTTGAAGAACGATGACGCGGCGGGAGTAAAGGTCCGCACCACAAGGTTGCGGTCGAGGAAGATGGTGGCGATTTCCGTGCTTTCGAACAAGTTTCTGAGATCGCTGTTGGCGCGATCGAGTTCCTCTATCTTGCCGGTCAGCTCCGCGTTGATGGTGTTTAGCTCTTCGTTGAGCGACTGCATTTCCTCCTTCGAGGCCTCAAGCTCATTGGTCGACTGTGCCTCTTCATTGACGGAGAACGTCTTCGTCTTTAAGCTGGAAAAGTCGTGACCGGAATGGCCGCGCAGAGTGGGGTCGATTTCATCGGCGGCCCGATCCATGTCAGCCTTGTGCTCGCCACCCCCCTCGGCCAGCCCGTTCAGCACATTGAAGCCGCGGCCAAACGCCTGAAGCTTTGCGCCGATCTCCTCGGCGGGCGCTGCGATATCGATCAGGCCGCTCGAAATCGCGCTTTGCGGCATGTCCGGGTTGCGCGCGCCGGAACCGTCGGAGGCTTGGGCAATCGTCAGTCCGCCATGTTCCTTGATCGCCCGGGCGCCCAGCGTGCCGTCCGAATCGCCCCCCGACAGGATGATGCCTATGGCGTACTCCCCTTGGTCCTCGGCCAGTGCACGGAAGAAGATGTCGATCGGTTTGCGCTCGCGGTTAAGCGTGTTCGGCCGGCGCAGCGAAAGCGCGCCCTTACGGATGGTGAGGACGACGTTTTGCGGCATCACATAGACTTGGTCGGGTTGGACCGCCATGCCCTCCTCGGCGACGATGACCGGCATGCCGGTGTAACGTGCGATAACGTCATGCAGCAGGCTTTCGCGCTCTGGGCTCAGATTAGTGACGACGACGAACGCCATGCCGGTGCCGCCGGTCAGCCCTTTGAACAGGCCCTCCATCGCGGGAATGCCGCCGGCCGATGCGCCGACGCCGACAATGGGAAATCTTCCGTTCTGGAACACCATGCCACGCCTCGGTAACAGCCGCGGCTGCGAAACCGCCAAATCGGACCTCAGACTAATGCATGTCGCGCAAAAGTGTGCAGCGGTTTTGCGATAACGAGATGAATAAAAACAACAGCCTAAAGCGCGTCGCATGAGGCCGGCAAAACGCGACGTGCTTTAGGGACCGGACCGAGCCTCATGCCAGTAAATAGTCCTCGAACGGAACAAAGCACCGCCGGTGGGCATTAACATCCGGTTTTCGAGGCGGTTCCAATGGCAAAACGACCACCTGAGATAAAGCCAGCAAAATGTCCGCGCCGACAGCCGTGACTCCCGCAGAAAGAAGGAACAATGAGGTGCGCGACCTGCAAGGCTTGCATATCCTGATCGTCGAGGACGAATGGATGCTGGCGGGCGATCTTGCACGTTATTTCAGCAAGATGGGCGCCGTCGTGCTTGGCCCCGTGGCGACAGTCGAACAGGCGTCGAAGCATACCGATGAGGCGGAAGCCGCAATCCTGGACGTCAATCTCAACGGAAGACGGGTATTCCCGATCGCGGACGAACTGATGCGCCGCGGCGTGCCGTTCGTGTTTTTCAGCGGCGACGAAGACATCGTTATTCCTGAGCGCCTTCGGTATGCCAGCAGCCTCAGAAAATCCTCGGACGGCCAGGCTGTTTTCGATGCTCTCTTCCCCTCCGAGCCCAAAGCATCAAGCGGAAATCTGGCGACCGAGCCGTCAGACGACGTATTTTCCCTGCTGCCTAAGCTCAGGCTCGCAGCGCGTCTGCTGCTGGGAGACGTTGACGCTTCCGACCGGCTGGTCGAGCGGACGCTCGAGCAGGCGATCGGCGAGATCGACAGGAGACGATCCGGTTCCTCCACTGAGGACTGGCTTAACGGCATCATGCGAAACATCGTCAAGGCACGCGGAGCAAACCTGCTGCACTGACCATGCCCGCCGGCAACTAGTATCTCTGCACATGGATTATGACTCTTTGGCGGTTGGCTTTGGATAGGCCTTGGCCAATTTGAGGCGCGCCTGTTCGGTTGAGAACATCCAGTTGCGGCGGTGCTCCGCCTGGTGTGGCCTTCACCTACGCTCGGGGCATTCATGCCGAACGGATATTGCAGGGCTTCTCCGGCATCCTGCAGGTCGATGGCTATGCCGGATACAACAGACTGATCGCACCTGACCGTGTCGGCTCGGACATCCGGCTTGCCTATTGTTGGGCACACGCTCGCCGCAAGCTGGTGGAGATAACCCGCAACGGAGCAGCACCTATCGCCGAAGAGGGCGTCAAGCGGATCAGCGAACTGGATCGGATCGAGGCCGAACTGCGTGGCCTTGATCCGGAGGCTCGCCTCGCCGGACGACAGGAACGATCAACGCCACTGGTCACCGACATGCAGACCTGGCTCGTCCATCACCGCGCCCGTGTCGCGACCAAGTCTCCACTCGGCGAGGCCTTGGCGTACATCGCCAAATATTGGGATGGTTTGAAGCTCTTCCTGACCGACGGCCGCATCGAGATCGACAACAACAGCGTCGAGCGAACCATCCGGCCGATGCCCTCAATCGCAAGAATGCACTCTTTGCGGGGCACGACGCTGGAGCCGAGAACTGGGCCACCATCGCATCGCTCATCGAGACCTGCAAACTCAACGCCGTCGATTCGCAGGCCTACCTGACCAATACGCTCACCGCCATCGTCAACGGTCACAAGCAGAGCCGGATCGATGAGCTGCTGCCTTGGGCTTACAAGGGGAAGTAATGTGGCCCCGAAGACTACAGTCGGCCCAAAGCGGACTTCGGAAGGTACGCAGATAGAGGATCGGCGAATGCCCCAAAGCCCGCACGCAGGGTGTGGACTCAGGGCGTTCCAGCGTCCTCAGTCTATGGCGAGAGAACTCGACAGTTCTCGGTACGCTTCGATCTGCTGCTGCAAGAGAGCAATCTTCTGCTCCGCCACCTGGATAGCGTCAGAGCCAGCGAGGAAGCGCCGTGGCAGTTCGTCCTGCTCAGCGAGCGTGATTAGAGCGCGTGCCAGCTTAGCGGGGTCACCGCCCTGCTTGCCGTGCTGGGACGTCCAGAAGGCAATCTGTGCCGTGCGTCGCTCGTGATAATCTTCGATCGCGATTTCCGCGTAACTAGTGGACTCCTCGGTCAGAAGCTCCGTGCGGAAAAAGCCTGGGTTGACGATCATCGTCTCGACGCCGAACGGACCGACTTCAGTCTGCAGCGCTTCCATCCAGCCATCGAGGCCAAACTTCGAAGCAGAGTAGGCTGTGCAGAATTCAAAGCCCATCAGACCTGCCGTCGAGGAGATCGAGACGATCTGGCCGGAGCGCTGCTTGCGCATGACCGGAAGGAACGCCCGCGTCACTATCATCGGACCGTCAAGGCTCGTGCTTAGCTGCAACTGCATCTGCTTGGGAGACAGTTCCTCGAAATACCCGGCGTAGAAGCTGGCCGCGTTGTTGACCAGCACGTCGATCCGTCCGAACCGCTCAAGGGTCGCCTGCGCGGCGGCGTCGGCGTCAGCGGCCTTGGTGACATCGAGTTTCACGACAAGAAGGTCGTCGGAAGCACCTAGAGCGTTCGCCACCTTGTCTGGATTACGGCCAGTCGCGACCACCTTGTGGCCGGCTGCCAGGGCCGCCTTGGCAATGTCCAGGCCGAGGCCACGTCCTGCCCCGGTGATGAACCACACTTTGTTACTCATCTCATGTGTCCTTTCATGTTGTCAGCCCTTCACCGATCTTGCGGCGCATGGGGCTGCAAGACAGTTGTTCACATCGCCTGCACGGTCGGGCGGACCAGGATCCCGTTGAGGGACGTCCGCTTCGGCCGGCTGAGAGCAAAGGCTATGATTTCGGCGATGTCTTGAGCCGGAATTGCAACGTTGTCGCGGTAGTCCTGAGCAGACTTTTTGCTTTCCTCGTGTGTGATGTGGTCGGATAATTCTGTCGCCACCGCACCAGGCTCGATGACTATCACGCGGATGTCTGGCTGGAGTTCGACGCGAAGCGCCTCGGACCAGCCGTTGATCCCCCATTTGGTTGCCGAATAGGCAGCGAACCCGGCTGGAGCTACGCGACCTGCCACAGAAGAGATGTTCACCAGATCTCCCTTCTTGGCGCGGAGTTGGTCAAGGAAAACCTCAGTCACAGTCATGGCACCCAGGAGATTGGTTTCGACCATCTGCCGATGCTCGGATCGCTTGTCCGATCCAAACGGCGCTGTGAGCATCACGCCTGCGTTGTTGACTAGAACATCGGCGCCGCCGAACTCCTGGACGCGCGCGGCGGCTCCAGCGATGGAGTCCCGGTCGGTCACGTCAGCCTGGATCGCGATAGCGCCTTCGCCGAGTTCGTCTGCGAGTGCCGCGACACGCTCGAGGCGCCGCCCTAGAAGGGCTACGCGATATCCTTCTGAAAGAAGCTCACGTGCCAGCGCCTCACCGATTCCGGAGGATGCACCAGTGATTACAGCGACCCGATTGTTGTTATTCATGGCAGTCTCCTTCGTTGTGCTCTCTGGCTGGCCCTACCGATCCGGAAAGACCGGAGCGAGGACCACAGAGGTGGCAGCGCCTCGGACAAGAAGCGCCGCAGGTACCCGGCTAGACTTCAGCCCGTCGGTTCTTGTGGGTTGGTCACCTGACCGGTGACATGCCGGTTCCGCCCTTGGAACTCGTTCCAAGTTTTGCGCCGGTATCGATCATCGCGAGCAGTGGTGGGCTGAGACGCGCGCCCTGGACCGTGATCCGGGCAAAGCCGTCATCGATCTCCTTGACATCGGCCGCACTCAACTGGACCTGCAGCGCGTCCATGTTCTGGTCCATCTGATCCTCCGTTATCGGGCCGGGAATGGGCACGATCCACGGCTTACGGGCGAGCAACCAGGCAAGGGCGACCTGGCCGGGCGCAGCCTGATGACGTGCGCCTACGCGCTGTAGCAGTTCGACCACCGGCCAGTTGGCGCGGCGGGCTTCAGGCGTGAAGCGCGGCAGGTTGGCCCGTAGGTCGGCAGGGCCATGCACGAACATGGGGGTGACTGTACCGGTCAGGTATCCCATGCCGAGCGGGCTCCATGGCACGAACCCGATGCCAAGCTCCTCGCAGGTCGCCAGAACCTCCACCTCCGGATCGCGGGTCCAGACAGAGTATTCATTCTGCACCGCCGTGACTGGCTGCACTTTGTGGGCGCGGCGGATGGTCGCTTCGCCTGCAGCGGACAGGCCGAAGTGGCGGACCTTGCCTTCACGGACCAATTCCTGCACCGCTCCGGCCACGTCTTCGACGGGCACGGTCGGATCGACACGGTGTTGGTATTGAAGATCAATGTAGTCCGTCTTCAAGCGGCGGAGCTGTTGCTCGGTCACCCGCTTGATATTGTCAGGGCGGCTGTTGACGCCTGTGACCTGGCCTTCGGGCGTGATGTCGAAGCCGAACTTGGTCGCGATGATCACCTGGTCGCGGATCGGCGAAAGCGCCTCGCCAACAATATCCTCGCCCAGGAAGGGTCCATAGACTTCAGCGACGTCGAAAAAGGTCACGCCCCGGTCATGCGCCGCCCGGATGATCCGCACGGCCTCCTGCCTGTTCGTGGGCGGGCTGTACATCCCGGCAAAGTTTTGGCAGCCCATCCCCATGGCAGAGACTTCCAGCGAGCCGAGCATGCGACGCTGAAGGTTCGATGACCTTGCACCTGTGGCTGCGGCACCCGATGTTGCCGTTTGAGCTCTCGACTCGGAAAGAGGCAGCAGCGACGCTGCGGCGATGCCTAGCCCAGCGGCGAACAATTTACGGCGGCTTGGCATCTCGGGAGCGCCTGTTTCGAAATCGTCTGCATAGTTCTTCATGGTGCTGCACCTCCACTGGGTTTGATCAACCTCCGAAACACATCAGCGTTTGCGGCTGTGTCTTCGTAAGTGAGCGCAGAATACGATGGCCGTTCCTTTCAAAAAATGGCATTCGGGTTGATGCGACATTAACCAGAGGTTCATAATGGACAAGGATCAGCTTGATGGGCTTGTGGCGTTTGCGCTTGTCGCCGAGAAGCGGAACTTCACGGCGGCGGCAGAAGCACTCAGGGTTTCGCCGCCTGCGATAAGCAAGATGATCAGACACCTCGAAACTCGCCTGGGCGTCACCCTGCTTACAAGAACGACACGAGCTACGAGCTTGACCGAAGCCGGGGAGAAATTCCTGCAACAGGCGGGACCGGCGCTGGATGCGATCCTTTCCGCTATGAAGGACGCGGGAAGCGCAGCGGACAAGCCTGCCGGTCGTCTGCGCTTGAATGTCCCGCAGACCGTCTATCCGAACTTCCTTAGGCCGCTGATCGCGACCTTTATCGAAAAGTACCCGGATGTGACGGTTGAGATCTTCTTCGAGAACGCGGCCACCAACATATTCGAGCGCGGGTTTGATGCAGGAATACGGGTGTCAGACATCCTTGCCAAAGATGTCGTGGCGCTCAAACTCTTCGGTCCCATCCGATGGGTTGTGGCTGCTGCACCGGCCTACCTTGACAAGCATGGGCACCCTGAACATCCAAAAGACCTGTTGGCCCATCCTTGCATCTGCGCGGGAGCTGGCAATCGTGTGTACGATCGATGGGAGTTCGAGACCGACGGCAAGGAATTTGAGGTTCAGGTAAAGGGGCCGCTGATCCTCAATGATGTTCTGCTGGCGATCGATGCGGCCGTCGACGGCTTGGGGGTCGTTTACAGCCCTGAAGAAGCGATCAGCGACAAGTTGACGAGCGGCAAGCTCGAAGTCGTTCTGGACCACTTCACCGGGACAAGCTCGGGTGTGTACCTCTACTACCCGCAGCGGTCTCAAGTTCACCCCAAACTGCGGGCCTTCATCGAACATCTCAAAGGCCTGGAGAAGAGGTAGCGCGAGCTTCCTATTGGACGCAGCTTTCGCTTCCCACAGAACCGCTGTCAACGCGAAGAATATTGACGGCCTTCGTCACCTTGGTGCTGCGGATCGCAATCCAACAACGTCCGCTGTTGTGATGGGTTTCGGATGCCGGCCGTCTACTGAGATGGCGTGGCTCGAGGCCGGCGTCCGGAAGCCTCCAGGGAAGGAACCGCGGGGTGGAGATTTCGGTTTTGCGGCTATGGGGATTTGACGGTTCGGCTTGGTCCGTTGTGACCGCACCGATGGGCTTGGTGGGTGGGCAGGCGTAGCTC